>CAISYT010000185.1 GCA_903889785.1 uncultured Caulobacterales bacterium | reverse complement strand
TCGTCCGGCGTGAAGATGGTGGCCTTGATCCAAGGCTCCATGATAGACTCGATCTGCATCGGATCGGGCAGGTCGGCTGGATTGTGCAGTTCCACCTGCTCGCCGTTGCGCAGGTTGATCTTGTAGACCACCGACGGTGCCGTCGCGATCAGGTCGAGATCGAACTCTCGGCTCAGCCGTTCCTGGATGATCTCAAGGTGCAGCAACCCCAGGAAGCCGCAGCGGAAGCCAAAGCCCAGCGCCGCACTGCTCTCCATCTCATAGGTAAAGCTGCCGTCGTTAAGCCTAAGCCGGCCCACCGCGTTGCGCAGGTCGTCGAAATCGGCGGCGTCCACTGGGAACAGGCCGCAGAACACCACCGGTTGAACGTCCTTGAACCCGGCTAGGGGCTTGTCGGTCGGTCGGCGCTCGTCGGTGATCGTGTCGCCCACAGCGGCGTCGGCCACTTCCTTGATCTGGGCGGTGATGAAACCCACCTCGCCCGGGCCCAGGCTGTCGACGGGCGTGTTCTTCGGCTTGAACACCCCAACGCGGTCGATCAGGTGTGTCGAGCCGTGCTGCATCATCTGAATGCGCTGGCCGGCCTTCAGTGTGCCGTCAAACACCCGCACCAGCACTACCACCCCCAGGTAGGCGTCGTACCAGGCATCGACCAGCAGGGCCTTCAGCGGCGCGTTCACATCCCCCTTGGGCGGGGGCAGGCGGGTGACGATTGCCTCCAGAACATCGTGGATACCAAGGCCGCTCTTGGCGCTGGCCAGTACGGCGTCCGACGCGTCCAGGCCGATCAGGTCCTCGATCTGAGCTCGCACCCGCTCGGGCTCTGCGGCGGGCAGGTCGATCTTATTGAGCACCGGCACGATCTCATGGTCGGCCTCGATGGCGGAATAGACATTGGCCAGGGTCTGGGCTTCGACGCCCTGGCTGGCGTCCACCACCAGGATCGACCCCTCGCAGGCGGCCAGCGATCGGCTGACCTCATAGGCGAAGTCGACGTGCCCCGGCGTGTCCATCAGGTTCAGGAGATAGGTCTCGCCGTCGTCTGCCTTGTATTCTAGGCGCACGGTTTGGGCCTTGATCGTAATGCCGCGCTCGCGCTCGATCTCCATATTGTCGAGCACCTGGGCGCTCATCTCCCGCGCGGTCAGCCCGCCGGTTTCCTGGATCAGGCGGTCGGACAGCGTCGACTTGCCGTGGTCGATGTGGGCCACGATCGAGAAGTTGCGGATATGGGAGAGCGGCGTGCCAGACATGGGTCGCGTCTAGCAGGTCTGGCTGCCACAGGGAAAGGGTGCCTGGCGCGGGCGTGTCTGTAGTTAATCAGTCGTTAATCGACGCAGGGGAAAGGTTGAGTCTGAAAAGCTCGGGGGAGCTTATTCGATCAGGAGACCGATCATGGATCGCCGCGCCCTCATCACTACCGGACTTGCGCTCAGCGCCACCACCGTCGCCGCGGGTCGCGCGGCTGCGCAGCCGACACCTGCCGCCGCGAAGGAGGCCAAGGTCGGCTCAGGAACCCCACCGGCATCGACATATACGGCTGAGGAACTGGTCAAGCGCGTATCCGATGCGCTCGGTGTCACGGTCGAGGCAGCCGGTGGCGCACTCGAGCGGGCGCTCAAAGACAATGGCCGACCCACTGGCTATATCGCCGGTGAGGAAGCCTCGGGTGCCATGACGGTGGGCCTGCGTTACGGCCGCGGCCTGCTCTACATGAAGGATCGCCCTACCCAGGACGTGTTCTGGCAGGGCCCTAGCATCGGCTGGGACCTGGGCGGTAACGCCAGCCGGGTGTTTACCCTCTGCTACGATCTGCAATACCCCGACGCTATTTTCCGCCGCTTTCCCGGCGTTGACGGTAGCGCCTATCTGGTCGGAGGCCTGGGGGTGAACTATGCGCGTGCCGACGGCATCACCTTGGCCCCGATCCGTGCCGGTGTGGGCCTGCGTTTAGGGGCCAATGTTGGCTACCTGTCCTACAGCCGCAAACGCAACATCTGGCCGTTCTAGTCCAGCGGGCGTTTTACGAACCGAGCCCTCAACACAGACCCGGCTTTCCACGCGTATTGGCTACTGATCCGCCGCCGCAGGGCGCGCCCCGGGCGGTGAACCTCACGGCCGAAGCCGACCCCAGACGGTGCCTATGCGACGAATCCCCATCCAGGCTCCAAGGGCGCAGACCGCCGTGACCCCGGCCAGGGCCAGCAGCATGATCGCGTCCCAGAACGGCCGCCGTCGCAGCCCGGCGGTGAAGTTCAGCCGGTGCAGGCCATCGTGCCACCATCGGTACTTGCGCTCGTCGGCACCAATCTGGCCCATCAGGGTACCGGTCGTCGGGTCGATATAGAGGCGGGTCGCCTGCGTATCTCGCATCACCGCCCGCCAAACCGGCAAGATTACGGGCGTATCCATGCCGAAATAGTAGGAATCCTCGCGGCGTAGCTCGACGAGCGAGGCCAGACCCGGCCCGGTCTTGGACGATAGCAATCGGCTCAGTTCCATTACCTCAGGATCGGAAGCACGGCCGTGGTCATCGAACCGCAGGGTCTGCCTTGGCGTGCGAGCGGCCAGATAGAGCTTGCCGTCGAATGGCGCACCTCGGATCTGCACCGTCCCGGGGGGCAGGTCGAGCGAGGGCGCAGCCGCGATCATCCGCTTGGCCTCGCGCCAGGGAATGTCTGCGCCGGTCAGCAGCGGCTGGGCTGAAACCCCTCCGCCTTCCCACAGCCCCCAAGGGTTCATCGACACCAGGCCGCTAAAAACGAAGCTTAGGGTTAGCAGGCCAAACACTAGGCCGGTGAAGTGGTGCCAGTAGTTGATCCCGGCATAGGGCGACCAGCGCGTCTCTGGTTTGGAAACCTTGCGGGGACGGAACCGGGCGATGCCGATCCACAGCCCGGCCACGGTCAGGAAACAGCCGATCAACGACGAATAGACCACAAGGCGCGTCCAAAGCTGGGCGTTCTTGCGCAGGATGGTCGGATACAGCCAGTGTGGCACCGCGCCCACCCAGTTCCAGGCCCGCTGCGCCTGGTTGGTCATTTGCGCCACCTCGCCTGAGGATTGGCTGACATAGATCACTGTGCCGGCATCATTGCGGAACGGTACCTTCCACAGCGCTTGCCCGCCCAGGCCGACGGTCCATTGATCTGGCCCTGTCAGCAAGGTTGGCGGCTCGGCGCGCCCCTCGATCCCCAGGTTGTGAGCAAAGCGGCCGGCGACAACGGCGGCGCGGTTGGCACCAGCGGGTCCAATAGCGTGGCCGTCCGTCAGGCTGAGGGTGCGCGGCCGTCCGTCCTCGCCTGTCACGCTCAGCATCGGCCCCTCGGTATTCTGGATGATGCGGATCTGGCGCACCGCCTCGCCGTCCGCGATGTCGGCCGCGTCGAACCGGCAGCAATGGGCCAGGTCGATAGGCTGATAGCCCTGTAGTCGCTGCGCCGGGCTTATCTCGGGATAGGGCACATAGATCATCACGATGCCCGAGAGGCACCACACCGTCATCAACACACCGAGCAGCACGCCCAGATAGCGATGGATCAGGATGATCGCGCGTATCATCTGTTGAGCTCCACGACCGTTCACGGCCCCAGGGTGAGAGAGACGACCTAGCCGATACAGGCCAGAACCCCCAAAATCCCGAAGATCAGAGGGATGGCGATGCCGTAGGTCAAGCGGTCGCTTCGATCAGGTCCCAACGGTTGCCGCAGATATCCTCGAAAACGGCCACCGATCCGTAAGGTTCGCGACGCGGTTCCTCAAGGAAGTGCACGCCGGCGGCGGTCATGGCCGCATGATCCCGGTCGAAGTTCGTCGTTTGCAGAAACAGCCAGACTCGGCCGCCGCCCTGTTGGCCGATGGCGGCGATCTGTTGCGGCAGGAGCGCCTTGGCCAGGATTAGGCCGGTTCTGCCGCCGGGCGGGACGACCCGCACCCAGCGCTTGCCGCCGCCCAGGTCCGTATCCTCGGCCAGGGTGAACCCCAGCGATGCGGTGAACCAGGCGATGGCGACGTCATAGTCGGCCACCAGCAGAGAAATGGCCCTGAGGCGCATGGCTAGGTCCGTAAGGCACCGCCGGCCTTGCTCACGGCCGCGACCACGGCGGCGGTCAGGGCCTCAATCTCGGCGTCGGTCAGGGTATGGTCGCGCGGTTGGATCGAAACCTCCATCGCGACCGACTTCATGCTTTCCGGTACGCCATTTCCGGCATAGACGTCGAACACG
>CAISYT010000184.1 GCA_903889785.1 uncultured Caulobacterales bacterium | reverse complement strand
GCCCTTATTGAAGCCGTAGCCGGCGAACTTCTCCATCCGGTCGAACAGCGGGTTGGCGGTCTCGCCGGTCAGGCCACGCTCGGCGGCACCGGTCAGGAACCGAGCCCGCTGCTGGTCCATTTCCGACTTTTTCTTCTTGCCCATGGCGCGCCGCAGCAAGTCGGCCTCGCCCAGGCTGTAGCCGGCCAGGATCTGGGCGATCTGCATGACCTGCTCTTGGTAGACGATCACCCCATAGGTATCGGCCAGCACGGGCTCAAGCAGCGGATGGACCACATCCACCGGCCGGCGACCCATCTTGCAATCGACATACTCGGGAATGCTGTCCATTGGCCCGGGCCGGTACAGCGAGATCAGAGCGGTAACCTCTTCCAGCGAGGCGGGCCGCAGTTGGCGCAGGATGTCGCGCATGCCCTGGCTTTCCAGCTGGAACACACCCAGGGTCTGGCCCGAGGCCATCAGCTCATAGCTGGGCATGTCATCCAGCGGTAGGGCGTCTAGCACGATCCCCGCGCCGCGCTTTTCCAGGAACCGCAAGGCGCGGTCGAGCACGGTCAAGGTCTTTAGGCCCAAGAAGTCGAACTTCACCAGACCGACGCTCTCGACCCATTTCATGTTGAACTGAGTGGCCGGCAGTTCGGCGCGAGGGTCCTTATAAAGCGGTGTCAGCTCGGTCAAAGGCCGGTCGCTGATCACCACCCCGGCAGCGTGGGTCGAGGCGTTACGGTAAAGCCCTTCCAGGCGCAGGGCGATCTCCAGCATTTCGGCAACGGAAGCGTCATCGCGCTTGGCCTCCTGCAGCCGAGGCTCGATCTCGATAGCGCGGGCCAGAGTGACGGGGTTGGCCGGGTTGTTCGGCACCATCTTGGCTAGACGGTCGACCTGCCCTAGCGGCAGCTGCATAACGCGGCCCACATCCCGCAGCACGGCGCGGGCCTGCAGGGTGCCGAAGGTGATGATCTGGGCCACCCGGTCGCGGCCGTATTTCTGCTGAACGTAGGCGATCACCTCTTCCCGCCGCTCCTGGCAGAAATCGATGTCGAAGTCGGGCATGGACACGCGCTCTGGGTTGAGGAACCGCTCGAACAAAAGGCCATAACGCAGCGGATCGAGACCGGTGATCATCAGCGACCACGCCACCAGGGAACTGGCCCCCGAACCCCGGCCCGGCCCCACGGGAATGCGTTGGGCCACAGCCCATTTGATGAAGTCCGAGACGATGAGGACGTAGCCAGAGAAACCCATGGAAGAGATCACGCCGATCTCGCGCTCCAGCCTGTCCCAATAATCCTGTTCAGGGTACGCCAGCTCGATATGTGCCAGTCGGGCGCGCAGGCCTTCCCGCGCCTGGTGAGCCAGTTCCTCCTGTTCGGTACGGCCGGCCTGGGTTGGGAAACTTGGCAGGATTGGGGCACGCTTCAGCACCATGAAGGCGCAGCGGCGAGCGATATCCAGGGTATTGTCGCAGGCTTCGGGTAGATCAACGAAAAGCCGCCGCATCTCCTGCGCCGGCTTGAACCAGTGCTCGGCGCTCAGCCGTCGCCGCTCGTCCTGACCCACGAAAGCCCCGTCGGCGATACACAGCAGGGCATCATGCGCCTTGTGCATATCTAGAGTGGCGAATTGGCAGTCGTTGGTCGCAACCAGCGGCAGGTCGTGCTCGTAGGCATAGGCCACCAGCCCAGGCTCAGCCGCCGCCTGCGATGGCAGGCCATGGCGCTGAAGTTCGATATAAAAGCGATTGGGGAAAGCCGCCGCCATCGTGGCCAGTGCCTCACCGCCAGCAGCCGCCTGACCGGCAGCGAACAGCGGATCGACTGGTCCATCGGTTCCACCCGACAGCAGGATCAAACCCTCTGACCGCCTCGCGACCTCGCCCCACGGCACAGAAGGCTCAGCCGTGTCATCCACGCGCAAAAATGCCTGGGACGACAGCCAAGCCAGGTTCAGCCAACCGGCCTCGTTCTGGGCTAACAGCACGATGGTGGGACAGCGGGCCCAGCGTTCCGGCTGAGCGACGCCAATGTCAGTGACCGGTAGGGCGCAACCGACGATAGGCTGGATGCCATCGTCCTTCGTGAGGACCGAAAACTCTAGCGCGCCAAACAGATTGGCCCGGTCCGTTAGGGCCACCGCCGGCATGGCGGCCGCCGCGGCCAGCCGCCCGATCGCATCAGCCTTGATGGCACCCTCCAGCAGCGAATAGGCCGAGCGCACCCGAAGATGCACAAACCCTTCCGCCACTGTCGCCATCCGAGCCACTCCTCATACCTGTGGACGACTCATCCAACCAGATGCGCCACCGAACACATCATCCAGACGAAGCCGGTGACAGATACAAGCGATAGTGCGTCGTGAACGATGCGAGACATAAACCCCTCCGTAGTTCTTATTTTGTTCTTTCATGTTTTGTTCTCATTGGCAATCCACCTCGCGCATCGCTGTGATCGTTACCCTCAGGGATAGGATGACCGTCGCCAGGGTTGGGAATGCTTTTGTGGCTGTGGGATTGCGTAGACTGTCGAGACCATAGCCTCTCCAGAGGCGACATCCCTTAACCGGCCCAGGGCTCCAGTTGGCCGTCTTTCAAGGCGAAGACCCGGTCCATGTGGCGTGCCATTTCAAAATTGTGGGTGGCAATCAGGACGGAGACCCCCTGCCCTTTCACCAGCGACTTTAGCGAGCCAAACACGGACTCCGACGTCAGTGGGTCGAGATTGCCGGTTGGTTCGTCGGCAAGCAGTACCTTTGGCTTATTGACTAGGGCACGAGCCACGGCCACGCGCTGTTGTTCCCCGCCAGACAGTTGGGACGGGCGGTGATCGGCCCGAGCCTCCAGACCGAGTTCAGCCAGCAGGTCGAGCGCCCGCGCCCCAGCGGCGGTGCGGCTCATCCCAGCAATCTGGGCCGGCAGGGCGACGTTTTCCTTGGCGCTGAGTTCGGGCAACAGGTGATGGAACTGATAGACGAAGCCAACGCCATTCAGACGCACCTTGGTGCGCGCGTTGTCGCGCAGCTTAGTGCAATCCTTACCCGCCACCGAAACGGTGCCAGCGTTGGGCCGTTCGAGTAGGCCCGCCGCATGTAGCAGCGAGGATTTGCCCGACCCTGACGGCCCGACCAACCCCACGATCTCCCCGGCGAACAGATCCAGGTCCACGCCACGCAACACAGTGAGGGTTCCGGCCCGGGTGACGTATTCGCGGCAAAGGCCGCGCAGTTGCAGGGTCGGCTCATTCATAGCGAAGCGCCTCAACCGGATCGAGCCGCGAGGCCCACCACGAGGGCAGCAAGGTGGCGACAAACGACATCAGGATCGAAAGCCCACAGATGCCGGCCACTTCGTTCCAGTCGATTTTGGCCGGCAGACGGGTCAGGAAATAGACGTCTGCATTGAACACCTGGGTGCCCGTTGCCCATTCGACGAACTTCTGAATCTCGGTGATGTACTGGCAGAAGAGCACGCCGATAATCACCCCGGCCAAGGTGCCCAGAACACCAACCGACGCGCCCGACATCATGAACACGCGCATGATCACGCCCCGGCCCGCACCGATGGTGCGAAGAATGCCGATGTCCTTACCCTTGCTCTTAACCAGCATAATCAGGCCAGAAATGATGTTGAGCGCTGCGATGGCCACGATCAGCATCAGGATCAGCCGCATGGTGTTGCGCTCCACCTCCAGGGCACCGAAGAAGGCGGCGTTGCGATCGGTCCAGTCGCTGACAATGGCGAGGCTACCGGCGGCCTTTTCGATGGCAGGCTTCAAGCCCTTGGCATCATCGGGGTTTTCCAGCCGCACCTCAATGGCGTCGGCGCTGTCGCCTCGGCCAAAGAACAGCTGGGCCTGGGTTAGGGGCATGTAGATATAGGTGGAGTCGTACTGGCTCATGCCGACGCTAAAAATGCCGCCAATAATATAGTCCTTCTGCCTGGTGGCTGCGCCGAAGGCTGTGGCCGCTCCGGCTGGCGAAATCAGGCTAAGCGCATCGCCCACGCCCACGCCCAGGGTGCGGGCCAAACGGTCGCCGAGCAGGATCAGATTACCGCCGTCCTCGCCCTCGCCAAATCCGATCAAGGAACCCGCCTGGATATTGCCAGACACGATCTTCAGCGCCGCTAGGTCAGACGGATTGACTCCCCGCACCACGGTTCCGGAAATCTGCTGTGGCCCGACCGCCATGGCCTGGGCCTCGACCGCCGAGGCGACATAGATAACGCCGGGCACGCTGCGCAGTCGCTCGGCGGCGTTCTCGCGGTTGGCGCCGGTCAGGACCGGGCCCTCGACATAGAGGTGGGCGTTGAAGCCCAGCATCCGGCCCAGCAGTTCGCTCCGAAAGCCGTTCATCACGCTCATCACAATGATGAGCACGGCCACTGCCAGCATCACCCCGATGAACGAGATGATCGAGATCAGGGCTACGCCGCCATCGCGCCTAATGCCGCACAGGTAGCGACCAGCAAGGCTACGCTCCCAGAGGCTGAACGGTGCCGCGCTCAATAGGACCGCGCGAGCAGAATGGTTTCGACCGAAGACGCGCCCGTAAAGAGGCACGGTGCCAAGGTGCCGGCCGGCTGGTCTAGCGGAGCGTTGCGGATAGTCAGTTTCAAGCGCTTGAGCTTTTCGGTGACCGCCTCCAGGGCCTCGCCGGTGGGCCGTGACCAGGCCACACGGAGCCAGCCCTTGAAGGCAGCACCGGCCTCATCATCATCGGCCGCCGCTGCACCGAAATAGCTCTCGACCCCGGCGAACTCGGTCACGCCATCGATGATATTGGCGTCTAGCCGCGCCTTGGCCTCGTCGAATAGGGCCTGTTGGATCTCGGCTAAAAGGGCTGGTGCCTTGAGGATAAACTCTGACCGATCAACGCCTTGCATCGAAATCTTGTCACCGTCGCGCAGGGCGTCACGGCGTATGAACGTCACTTGATCGCCAGCGGCGTCACGCGGGCCGATCTCGACGATCACCGGCGCGCCCTTGCGCACCCAGTTCCAGCGTTTCTCAGCCGACTTGATCGGCTTAGCGTCCACGTAAGCCCGCACGGGGTGCTTTAGGGCGGTAAGGTCGTTGAGATCCGCCGCCAGGGCGTTGGCATAGGCCAAAACCTCTGCGTCTTCCGGCTTATCGCGCAGCATCGGCACAATAACGATCTGGCGCGGCGCGATAGCGGGTGGCAAGCGCAGCCCGTCGTCGTCACCGTGGGTCATGATCACCCCACCGATCAGGCGGGTGGAAACGCCCCAGCTGGTGGTGTGGCAGAAGGCCCAGTCGCCCTGATCTGTCTGGAAACGGATGTTCTGGGCGTGGGCGAACCCCTGCCCCAGATAATGCGAGGTGCCGGCCTGCAGCGCCTTGCCATCCTGCATCATGGATTCGATCGAAAACGTATTCACCGCCCCAGGGAAACGCTCGTTCTCAGGCTTTTCGCCCGTAACCACCGGCATGGCCAAGACGGTTTCAGAGAAGGTGCGGTAGACCTCCAGCATCTTGCGGGTCTCAGACATGGCGTCTGCGGCATCCGAGTGGGCGGTGTGGCCCTCCTGCCAAAGGAACTCGGCGGTGCGCAGGAACAGTCGTGTGCGCATTTCCCAGCGCACCACATTGGCCCACTGGTTCACTAACAGCGGCAGGTCGCGGTAACTGCGGATCCAGCGGCTGAAGGCGTCGCCAATGATGGTTTCGGACGTCGGCCGTACGATCAGCGGCTCTTCGAGTTCCGCCTCCGGATCAGGCTGCAACTTGCCATTGAAGTTGTCTACATCGACGGGCATACCTCGCTAGTGGCACCGTGACGTGGCGTAGGCGGCCCGGGCACTGGCATCCGGGGCCCCGGGTTGACTCAGTCGGACTGCCACTGGCAGTGCGGCCCGCG
>CAISYT010000183.1 GCA_903889785.1 uncultured Caulobacterales bacterium | reverse complement strand
TTCATGCGCTGCAGGCGCAGGCGCGCCAGATGGGCCTTGGCGATCTCATGGGCCGTTCTGGCCTGAACAAAGGTGACATTCCCGCTGGCGGGCAGGCCCTGTTCTTTCAGTGTCTCGCGCACAGACCCTACCGCAGCGTCAGCAACGGGTTTCAGCTTCGCAGCGGTTTGGCTTTCGCGCTTTGGCTCTGTGCTGCGTTCCCAGGATGCGTCAGCTTTTGCGGGGTCGACCGAGCCGTCGGCCTCCAAGGTGATGCGACCGGCGCTCGCAGCTCTGAGCACAGCAACATGGCTCACGCCGCGATGCCTGGCATAAGCGCGGATCGATACTCCCATGATTTTTGGGCCTCAAAGAAAGTAAGCGGATACCGCGCTTATCAACTTGGCTTTTGTTCGAAGTGAAGCATTCATGCGTTCATCAAGAGCGGAGACCGCAATGACGACTGCCCGCAACATAAAGGCGACCGAAGCCTTCATCGCCAGGAAGGCGGAGATCGACGAGATGCTCCAGCGCCTGCGGACACTCAGCGATGACCACTTTGGTTATGCCCCCGACGAGATCAACTGGGGCCACGTTGGATCGCTGGTTCATTACGCCGAACTGCTCAAGCGCATTACCGACAGCGCTTTTAATGAAGGCGAGCACGCTAGGTAGCGCAGCCCTGCGAAGACCTATGCCCCGACTGGTCCGCCCTCGGGGCTTGGGCCAGTAGCGGGGTCGCGATGGTCGGGGCCTGCGCAACCAAATAAGGGCCGCCTCATGCAACAGCTTTCAGACACCCAGTTGATCGTTCTCAATATCGCCTGCCAGCGTCAAGATCGTTCGATTTTCCCGCTTCCAAAGTCCCTGAAGGGCGGCGCAGTCACGAAGGTGATTGGCAGTCTCCTCGGTAAGGGCCTTATTGAAGAGGTCCCGGCGCGGCAGGTTGAATTCCATCCGATGCTTGATGACGTTGTCTGGCGCGAAACCGAGACCGGCGAACGCCTGACGCTGATCGTCACCGATGCCGCCTTCGAAGCGCTCGGTCTTGCTACCTATGCCGATCCGGCGATTGACGGCGAAGGCCTGATCGTCTGCACACCGGCCGGGCAGGGGGCGGTCGCCGCCCCGAAGAATGCGCGCCCACGCAAGTTTCCAGAGACGAGCCGCACGAGAGGCGCCAGCAAGCAGGACACCCTGATCGAGATGCTCAAGCGGTCAGACGGCGCCACGATCGTCGAGATCGCTGAGGCCTTGGGTTGGCAACAGCATACGGTACGTGGCGCTATGGCCGGGGCGCTTCAGTAGAGGCTCGGGCTGACGATCTTGTCCGAGAAGATTGAAGGGCGAGGGCGGGTCTATCGGGTGGCCTGACGGCTCCGAACGTCAATCAGGAACTTGAGCCCGCCACCTCGGCGGGCTTTTCTGGTCGGTGAAGCGCGTTGAAGAACCTGCGCAGGAGGTAGGAACGTACCAAGGATACTACTGTGAAGATCAAGCCCATACCGACGTTCTGGCTGAAACTGGCGTGCAGATCGAACAGCGGCAACACCAGCAT
>CAISYT010000182.1 GCA_903889785.1 uncultured Caulobacterales bacterium | reverse complement strand
TCGACTTCATCGGCGACGCCCATATCGTGGCGCACAATGCCAGTTTTGACCGGAATTTTGTAAACTGGGAGCTCCAACAGATCGGGCGGGCCGCTCTTCACGAGAGCCGCTGGATCGACACCCTGGCCATGGCCCGCACGCGCTTTCCTGGCGCTCACTGCTCGCTCGACGCCCTGTGTAAGCGTTTTAAGATCTCGCTGGCCGAGCGCGACAAGCACGGTGCCTTGATTGACGCGCGTTTGTTGGCCGAGGTCTACCTGGAACTCCACGGCGGTCGCGAGCGCGGGCTCGATCTTGGCGGTGCGTCAGCGGCCGAGGCGGTTTCGGTGGTGGCTGCCGGGTCCTATGGTGCCCGGCCCAGACCCCTGGCACCGCTTTCAACCGAAGCCGAACGCGCGGCTCACGCCGTCTTTCTGGAGACGGCGCTGAAAGATAAGTCGCTGTGGAGCAAGCTGGGCGGCTGAGCGCCCGGCGCAGCCGCCGCCTAAGCGTTGCCGACTGGGGTGGCGATGCTTTGCACGGCGCCCTGGGCCTTGCGGGCCGCATAGACGCCAGCGAAATCGATCGGGTCGATCATGAAGGGCGGGAAGCCACCCTCGGCGGTCACGTCCGCAATCAAGCGGCGGGCGAAGGGGAACAGGAAGCGCGGGCATTCGACAAGCAACACGGGCTCCATGTCCTCTGTGCGCACGCCCTCGATCTGAAACAGGCCAGCAAATACCAGCTCGATCACAAACACCGGGGCGTCTTCGCGCACGGCCTTGGCGGATAGTTTGAGGTCGACCTCAAAAAGACCGTCCTGGCGAGCGGACGCGCTCATTTCGACATTCATGTCAATGCCCGGTTGCGGTCCGCCACTGCGCAGGCTCTCCGGCGCATTGGGGTTTTCGAACGAGAAGTCGCGTACGAACTGCGCAAGCACGCGAATGCCAGGGGCGCTCACCTCGTCGGCGGTGGCGAGCAGAGCGTCCGGAGGCGTGTCGGTCATGAGTTTGGCTCACATAAACTACGATTGGCGGCGCGTATCATGGCGGGCCTGGGCGTGCAACGATACAGCCATCGACAGGGTTGATGGCTGACGCCCGCCCTACGGTGGCCTATATTAGGTGCAATAACCGCGTCGTTTCCTCGAAAGCCCCCTCCCTTGCTCGAATTGATCATTTTTGCCGCCCTAGCCGCCGTGGTTCTGTTTCAGCTCTATTCGGTGCTGGGCAAACGCGTAGGCCGACAGCCGGAAGACATCGCCCCGCTTGCAACCGCACCCGTAACCCCCAAGCTGCCGGCACCGGCGACAGAGGAAAGCGCGATCCTGCCTGGCCTAGCTGCGATCAAGGCGCGCGATCCGAGCTTCGATCCGGACCAGTTTCTGTCTGGCGCTCGCAGCGCTTACCAGACCATCGTTACAGCCTTCGCCGTCGGCGACCGCGACACGCTCGGCAAGCTGCTTTCTCCGGGCGTCATGGCTGATTTTGATGCCGCCATCGCCACGCGCGAGAAAGAAGGCCGCACGGAAAGCGCCGAGTTTTCCAACCCCCCCCGCGCAGACCTGGAGAAGACCGAAATGGTCGGCGATTCCGCACGCGCCGCAGTGCGGTTTCTCGCTGAATTTCGCAGCCGCTCCAAGGGCCCCGAAGGGGAAGCGGTGGACGATCGTCGCACCGCTGAGCTTTGGACCTTTGAACGGGATACCAAGAACCGCAATCCGAATTGGATGCTGGTGCGCGTCGAGGCCGCCCAGGCCTGATGCGGCACCTCACGTTCGCCGTCGCCTGCGCTGCCGTCCTGGCTTTAAGTGCTTGCGCCACGACAACCGCTCCGGCACCCCCCGCCGCGCCTAATCCCGTCCACACGCCGCCTCTGGCCCCAGCGCTCGCACCCTCGTCCGTGGTGGAACCCACCAATCCGATAACGCCGGCCGCAATCCCAGCCGCCTTGGCCCCGCTGGCCCACTACGTTGGTCGCGAAGATTTCCATGCCCCGCCGGGTTGGGACAGCGAAGATCATCTTGCCGCACTGAAAGCCTTTGTCGCCGGTTGCACGGCGAGCAAGGCCCCGGCGCTCGCCGTGCCCTGTCGTCTCGCCCGCGCCCTGCCGCCCTATGGCGAGACAGCGGCGCGCGATTTTCTGGAAAGCCACTTTCAGGCCCAGCCGCTGGCCGGTGACGGTCTGCTCACCGCCTATTTCGCGCCAGAATATCCCGCGCGCGCTAGCCGCCAGGGCGAATACACCGCCGCCTTGCTCGGCAAGCCGGACGACTTACAGGCGTTAGATCTGGCCCCTTACCTGACCCGCGCCGCCATAGAGACAGCCCAGCCCCCCGTTCGCGCTCCGATCTTGGGCTGGATGAAGCCGGAAGACCTTTTCTTTTTGCAGATCCAGGGCTCCGGCGTGCTGACCTTGCCCGACGGCCAACGGCTCAAGGCCGCCTATCTTGCGAATAACGGCCAGCCGTTTGTCGCGATCGCCAATCCGATGCGCCAACAGAACCTGCTCGCCGACAACGATACCTCCGGCGATAGCATCCGTGCCTGGCTTGCCGCCAACCGCGGACCGGCAGCGGATGCCATCATGCGGCTGAACCCACGCTATGTGTTCTTCCGGGTCGCCCCTGACGATAAGGCCGGCGTAGTTGGCGCTGCGGGAGTCATTTTGCCGCCGGGGAGGGCTATCGCTGTCGATACGACGCGCCACCCGCTGGGCGGGTTCTACTGGATTGACGCGAGCGCTCCGACACTGGATGGCGCTTTTCCGAGCTACCGCCGCGCTGTTATGGCGTTGGATACCGGTGGCGCGATCAAGGGCGAGATCCGCGCCGATCTGTTTCTCGGCGCCGGCGACGCGGCGGGCCGTGAAGCGGGCCGGGTGCGCCACAAGCTAACGCTCTGGCGGCTCGATCCTCGCTAATGGCCCGTCGGCCCTTACCTGAGGAGCTCAAGCTCTGGGTCCAGGTCACCGCCACGGTGCGGCCGCATCCGGAGAAGGTGGTGCGCTCGGTCGTGACCGCTGACGCTCCACTGCGACTCGATCCAAAGGACGCGCCCAAACCCCGGGTTTTGCCGAAGGGACCACTTGACTCTATCGAGCCCAATCGTCGCCGTCGGATCGTGGTGCAGGCGAAGGGTGACCCCCTGAGGCGGATTGATCTGCATGGCATGACCCAGTCCGCCGCCCGTCAGGCGCTGGTCGGATTTTTGACCCGCGCCTTCGAAGACCATGACCGTGCCGTGCTGGTGATCACAGGCAAGGGGGTGCAGGGCGATGGGGTGTTGCGCAGGATGCTCCCGCAATGGCTGGCTGAGCCGGAGTTGCGGGTGATGGTGGCGGGGATGTCTCTGGCCGATCCGCATCATGGCGGGGCGGGGGCTGCCTATGTGGCGCTGAAGCGGCGCGGCAAGTTGACCTAGGCTTTAGAACGTGAAGCCTTTTCTGCGATCCCAGACTGCTCTTGCCGGGCTTCCAATTTTTGCGCGACAGCATCAACACTGATGCCCTCTGCCGCCAGCAGGGCCAGGAGATGGTAGATCACATCGGCGGCCTCACCGGCCATGCCGTCGCGGTCTTGTAGCGCCGCTGCCTGCACAAGTTCGACGGCTTCCTCGCCGAGTTTCTTGGCGGCGAGCCTAGGATCGGCCAATAGCTTGGCGGTCCATGACGCCGTCGTATCGCCGCCCTTGCGGGCATCGATCGTCGTTAGAATGTGCTCGAGGGCGTCGGTGAACCGGCTCATGACCTTAGCCTAGACTAGCCGCATCGGAATGCCAGCTGCGGCCATCGCTGCCTTGGCCTCGCCGACGCTGATTTCGCCGAAATGGAAAATCGAGGCCGCCAGGACGGCGCCGGCCTCGCCCTGTTTGACCGCCGCCACCAGATCATCCGTCGTGCCGGCGCCGCCCGATGCAATGACGGGCACGCCGACCGCACTCGCTATGGCTTTTAGCAAGGCCAGATCATAGCCGGTCTTGGCCCCATCGCGGTCCATCGAGGTCAGCAGGATTTCTCCCGCGCCCTTGGCCGCCGCCAGCACGGCGTATTCCACCGCGTCGATGCCGGTGTCCTTACGGCCACCGTAGGTGAAGATGTTCCACCCCGAGCCATCCGGGCGGGCCTTTGCGTCGATCGCCGCCACCACGCATTGCGCACCAAAGGCGTCCGCGCAGGCGCTGAGCAGGTCAGGATTTTCCACAGCGGCTGTGTTGATCGAGGTTTTGTCTGCGCCCGCGCGAAGCAATCTCCGGGCGTCTTCCACGGTACGCACACCGCCACCAACGCCGACGGGCACGAAACAGACCTCAGCGGTGCGGGCGATCACATCGAGGATTGCGCCACGGCCCTCATGGCTGGCCGTGATGTCGAGGAACATCAATTCGTCGGCCCCGGCGGCGTCATATGCCGCAGCCTGCTCAACCGGATCGCCGGCGTCGCGCAACTCTAGAAACTGCACGCCCTTCACCACGCGGCCGTCTTTGACGTCGAGGCAGGGAATGACGCGAACCTTAAGCACGCGCGATCTCCAGGGCTTCTGACGGCTGGATTGCGCCGACATAGAGCGAGCGACCCAGGATCGCGCCGGAAATGTGCGCGCCCTGGCGCGCCTTGAGGTCTCTAATGTCCTGCACGGAGGCGACACCGCCGGAGGCGATAATCGGGATCGATACCGCGTCAGCCAGTTTTCCGGTTACCTCGACATTCACCCCGTTCAGGGCCCCGTCGCGAGCGATGTCGGTGAATATGATCGCAGCCACTCCAGCGTCCTCGAATTTCTTAGCGAGGTCGATGGCAGAAACACGGGAGGTTTCCACCCAGCCTTCGGTTGCCACCATGCCGTCACGGGCATCGATACCAACAGCGACCTGGCCCGGGAACAGCCGCGCGGCTTCTTTCACCAGGTTCGGATCGCGAACGGCGATGGTCCCCAGGATCACCCGGGTTAGCCCGGCCTGCAGCCAGGCCTCCACATTAGCCAGGCTGCGAATGCCGCCACCCAGCTGTATCGGCATTTTCACGGCGCGCAGGATCGCCTCGACGGCGGGACGGTTGGCCGAACGGCCTTCGATCGCACCATTGAGGTCGACGACGTGCAGGTATTCGAACCCGGCGGCTTCAAAGCGCCCAGCCTGGTCGGCGGGGCTGTTATTGAACACCGTGGCCTTGTTCATGTCGCCATGCAGCAGGCGCACGCACTGCCCGTCTTTCAGGTCGATGGCCGGATAGAGGATCATGGCTGCCACGCCATGAAGTTCGTCAGCAGCTTCAGACCGTTGGCCTGGCTCTTCTCGGGGTGGAATTGCACCCCGGCCACATTGCTGCGCGCGACCGCGGCCGCGAAGGTCGTTCCATGATCGACGGAGGCGATCACCGCCGCTGGATCGTCGGGATAGAAGGCATAGGAGTGCGTGAAATACATGTGCGGCTGCGGCGGAAGGCCGGCCAAAAGCGGGTGTTCGGAAACACTGCTCAGGCTGTTCCAGCCCATGTGAGGAATCTTGATGTGGCTGTCGGTGGGCTCGAGCAGCCGTACCTCGCCGCCGATCCAGTTCAGGCCCAGCCATTCGCCGAACTCCAGCCCGTGCGTGGCCAGAAGCTGCATGCCCACGCACACGCCCAGGAAGGGCGCGCCGCGTTGCTCGACAGCCTCGATCATTGCCTCGATCAGGCCCTTGCGCTCGCCAAGGGCCCCTATGCAAGCCGCGAAGGCCCCAACGCCGGGCAAGACGATTCGCTCAGCCCGCGCGACCACGTCGGGGTCATCTGTCACGGTGACCCGCGAAGCGTCGCCGGCCGCCACGGCAAGCGCCTTGGCCGCTGAGGGCAGGTTCCCCGAGCCGTAGTCAATCAGAACGACATTCGACATTGCGCGCTACAGAACGCCCTTGGTCGAGGGGGCCAGTCCCAGGGTCTTGGAGTCGAGTTCGACCGCCTGCCGCAAGGCTCGGGCCAGCGCCTTGAAGCCGCTCTCAGCGATATGGTGGCTATTGGTCCCGTAAAGTGTTTCCAGATGGACGCAGGCCCCGCAGTTCATCGCGAAGGCGTGGTGAAACTCTTTGAACAGTTCGGTGTCCATGTCGCCGACCTTGGGTGTCTTAAACTCCACCTTCCAGATCAGATAGGCGCGGTTCGACAGATCCAGGGCGCAGCGGCTCAAGGTCTCGTCCATCGGAATATAGGCGCCACCAAACCGCCGGATGCCCCTGAAGCCATCCAGGGCCTTAGCGAACACCTGGCCAATGACGATGCCGGTGTCTTCCACCGTATGGTGCATATCGATGTGCAGATCGCCCTTGGTCTCGACCTCCATGTCGAAGCCGCCGTGGCGTGCAAAGCTTTCCAGCATGTGGTCGAAGAACCCCACGCCGGTGGAGATCGTGGACTTTCCGGTCCCGTCGAGATCGATAGAGACCTTGATCTGGGTCTCTTTGGTTTCGCGAACAATGCTCGCCGTGCGGGCCATTCGGGGCTCCTTCAGGGGACTAGTCGCCCCAATCCTCTGCAATATGGGCGGTTGCCAGGTCTTTCAAGGCGGTTTGGGGCCGTGGCCCGTAGTGCGAGATCACTTCGGCGGCCGCCAGCGCCCCCAGCCGCGCGCAGACCTCAAGCGGTTTTTCCTGCGCCATGCCGAACAGGAAGCCCGCAGCGTACTGGTCGCCGGCCCCCGTGGTGTCAACGATCCGGTCGACCGGCACTGCCTCCACAGCGATTCGGTCATTACCGCACACCACGACCGACCCCGCCGCGCCGCGGGTGACGGCGGCCATCGGGACCTCACTGGCCAGCCGGGAGGCGGCCCCGTCGAAATCGGTGGTCTGATAGAGCGAAAGCAGCTCGGATTCGTTGGCGAAGACCAGGTCGATTTGCGAGCGGATGAATCCTAGCAGGGCATCGCGGTGGCGCTCGACCATGAAGGCGTCGCTGAGCGTCAGGGCGATCTTGCGGCCATTGGCCCGCGCGAGTCCTGCCGCCTTGGCAAAGGCGGCGCGGGCCTGCGCTAGGTCGAACAGATAGCCTTCCAGATAAACCAGGGCCGCACCCTCGATCAGCGCGGGCTCGATGTCGTCTGGGGTCAGCTCATTGGCGGCCCCCAGAAAGGTGCACATGGTCCGCGCGCCGTCCGGCGTGACGTTGATAAGGCTGCTGCCGCTGGCGGGGCCGTCCACCAGCCGGGGGACGTCGAAGTGCACCCCGATGGCCTTGATTTCGTGGGCGAATATGTCGCCTAACTGATCGTTCGCCACCTTGCCGATGAAGGCGGCGCGTCCGCCGAAACTGCCGACGCCGGCCACGGTATTGCCGGCCGAACCGCCCGAGGTTTCTAGGGCCTGGCCCATGCGGGTGTAGAGGCTGGCGCTGTGTTCCTGGGTGATGAGCTGCATCGAATTCTTGTTCAGGCCTTCGGCGGCCAGGAAGGCGTCATCGCACTGGGCGATCACGTCGACGATGGCATTGCCGATGGCGGTGACGTCGAATCGGGCGGTCACAGGGAGTCCTCGTGGTGGAGGCCCCCGCCTATCACGGGAAGAATAGGTCGCGCGAGGGGCAGAGGCTGGCGACCGGGCATTCGTGGCACTTCGGTCGGCGCGCGATGCAATTGTATCGCCCATGCAGGATCAGCCAGTGGTGGGCGCGGGTCAGGAAGGGTGTAGGGATGATCGCCGTCAGTTCCAGCTCCACCGCATCGGGTGTCTTTGCGGTGCTAAGCCCAAGGCGGTGGGACACGCGGAATACGTGTGTGTCGACAGCGATGGCCGGCTCGACGCTTAGTTCGTTCAGCACCACGCTGGCGGTTTTACGCCCCACGCCCGGAAGGTCCTGCAGCGCCAGGCGGTCCAGCGGCACCTCGCCGTCGTGGCGCTCGATCAGCAGGCGCGACATGGCGATCAGGTTTTTGGCCTTATTGCGGAACAGGCCAATTGAATTGATGAAGCCAACCACCCCGGCTTCCCCAAGCGCCAAGACCGCCTGCGGGGTGTTGGCGGCCGCGAATAGGTTGGCGGTGGCCTTATTGACGCCAACGTCCGTGGCCTGAGCCGACAGGGCGACAGCTGTGACCAGTTCGAACGGGGTTTTATAATTTAGCTCAGTCCTGGGGTGCGCTGTTGCGGCCTCGAACCTTTCGAACAACGCCCGGATGCGCGCCCTTTCCTTCGGCGCGCGGCGGTAGGTCAGGGCTTTAAGGGGCTTCGCCATGGACGCGACCATGACGGCCCTAGAAGCGGAAGCGCAAGTCTGCGATTCTCAGTCTCATGAGCTTTTCTCCAGAAGAGGTTGACCGCTACGCCCGCCAGCTGGTGCTCCGGGAGCTGGGCGGGCCCGGCCAGCAGAAATTAAAGGCTGCGGCAGTCGCGCTTGTTGGTGTCGGTGGGCTGGGTGCCCCGGCGGCGCTTTACCTTGCGGCGGCCGGTGTTGGAAGCCTGAGGCTGATTGATGCCGACACGGTCGCCCTATCGAACTTGCAGCGCCAGGTCCTCTACACGCTTGACGACATTGGCGTTGCGAAGGCGGCGGCGGCTGCGAACGCCTTGGCAGCGCTCAATCCGCATGTCGCGGTTGAGCCTATCGCCCGCGCACTGACGCCAGCCAACGCCGCCGAACTCCTGGCCGGCTGCGACCTGGTGGTGGACGGGACGGACGATTTCGCCACTCGGTTCGCGGTCAACGCCGCCTGCCATGCTCTGAATATCCCGCTCGTCAGTGGGGCAATCGGCCGCTGGACCGGCCAGGTTGGCGTGTTTTCAGGCAAACCCTGTTATCGCTGCCTGGTCCCGGACATCCCACCAGACGCCGAGATCTGCGCTGTTGTTGGCGTTGTCGGCGCCCTCGCTGGTGTGATCGGCGCCTTGATGGCGGTCGAGGCAATCAAGCTGATCGCTGGTGCCGGCGAGCCCTTGGCCGGCCGCCTGCTGATCTATGACGCCCTGCCCGCCCAGACCCGCACGGTTAAGATCGCGCCGGACCCGGCCTGCCCGGTCTGTTCAGCGCCGGTCTAGGTCTTCGATCAAGCGCGGTGCATGGCCCAAAGCGCCTGTTCCAGATCCTGCGCGAAGGCTGGGGCGTCAAACATCGGCAAGCTTCGCAAACGATCGCGCATTTGGGCGCGCAGGGCGCTCAAACCGGGTAAGTCAGCCGCTCGGGCGACGGCCATCGCGACATAGGCGTCGGCGTCAGCAGCAATCCAGTCTTGCATTCCGGCATTGTGAGCGACCGACCCACCATGCGCGAAAGAAAGCGATCGCCAGCGCCAGCAACGCGCTGACCGGTCCACCCGCCGGGGGTGTCATACAGATATTGGTCTTGGGCAGCCGCCCGACCAGCGACACGGACGCTTTACATAGGCGACGCGCCCCGAGTCTAGGACTTCGGCACAGGTCGGACAATCAGGGGCTCGAGGTTTGCCTTGACCTGCCGCGCGTCAAAGGCACGGCTTGTGCTGGTGGGCACCGGGCCCTTGTGCAGGGTGATCTCGGCGCCGGCTTCGAATTTTTCCACCGTGCTGACGTCGAACCGATTATTCCAGAACGGATCGCCGAACAGGGGGCTGCGCCACCCATAGCCGCGGCTGTAGTAGCGCCAGTTGGGGCTGAAGAAGCCGAAACCCGGCCCATAGAGCGGGCCAAAGGCGCCGAAACCCGGCCCATAGAACGGGCCAAAGGCGCCGAAACCCGGCCCATAGCGCGGGCCAAAGGCGAATGGATCGGGATCAACATAGGTCGCCCGGTCGCGGTCGGTATGGCGGTCGTCGACCTCGAACCAGTCGTAGCCTTGGGCCAAGGTCAACTCGGCGGCGCGGTACAGCATGTAGCGCTCAACCGTATCCCGCTTGGTCAAGCCGTTGCCGTTGAAAGTCACGCGGTAATGGTCGGCCGTCAGGCGCGTTTCGGAAAACCCGCCCAAGGTGGGCCTCGCGGCGACTATGGGCTGGTAGGGGGTGGGCGTGGCGCAACCAGCAAGGGCCAGCAATGTGGCGGCTGCGGCTCCGACTATCATTAAACGGCGCATCTGCGCTTCCTTCGTTAAACGAACCGACTTCGCTGAAACACTTCAAGCTTGGGGCGGATGCGGGGCTATGGAGCCATAATTTGCGCCCGCGCGCCAGGGCCTAGCCGCCCGCGACCATCATCACGCGGATGGCACCCGCGGCCGCGCCAAATAACAGCACGAACGCCACCAGGGTCTGGATGCCAAAGCCCGCCCCGCGCTTGCCGGCCTCGGACCAATAGCCGACGGCGTAGAGAATGCGGCCGACAATCCAGACCACCCCGATCAGAGCCGCTAGGCGGTCATTCCAGTAGATCGAGAACAGCCACAACGAAGGAAGGAAAATCGGCAGCCATTCCAGGGTGTTGCCCTGCACGCGCAGGGCGCGTTCCACATTGGGGTCGCCGCTCATCGCCGGGGCGGCCACGCCGTGTTTGCGCCGGGCCAAGCCGACCTTCACGCCGGCGATGAAATACAGAAACAACGCCGCGCAGGTGACGAGGGCGGTCCAGCCGTGGGATTGTAACATTGATGGTCTCCTCGATTTTTCAGCACACTGTCACGCTTGGCGCAGAGACGCGAGACCGCCTCAGTCGACAGCAGAGCGGCAGCCTTAGAGGATCCGTGACCGGTATGGGTTCAAAGCGATCGTGGAGGCCTAGCCCCATCCCGTCGCGCTCGCTTGGCAGCGACGCGCAGGCGCAGGGCGTTGAGCTTGATGAAGCCGGCGGCGTCACGCTGGTCGTAAGCTACCCTGCCTTCTTCGAAGGTGACGAGTTCCTGGTCGTACAGGCTATAGGGGCTGGTGCGGCCGATCACCGAAACATTGCCCCTGTAGAGCTTGACCCGCACCTGACCGGTGACCAAGGCCTGGGAGTGGTCGATGGCGGCCTGCAGCATCTCGCGCTCGGGGCTGAACCAGAAGCCGTTGTAGATCAGCGATGCATAGCGCGGCATCAGCTCGTCCTTCAGGTGCATGGACCCGCGGTCGAGTGTGATGCTCTCAATGCCACGATGGGCCGCCAGCAGGATCGTGCCTCCTGGCGTCTCATAGACGCCGCGCGATTTCATGCCGACGAAACGGTTCTCGACCAGGTCAAGTCGGCCCACGCCATTGTCGTGTCCCAGCTCATTTAGCTTGGCCAGCAAGGTAGCAGGGCTCATCGCCACGCCCTCGATGGCGACAGGATCGCCTTTTTCGAAGTCCATCGTGAAGATTGCTGGTGTATTGGGCGCGTCTTCGGGTGCGATGGTGCGCATGTGCACAAACTCGGGGGCCTCGACAGAGGGATCTTCCAGCACCTTGCCTTCCGAGGAGGAGTGCAAAAGGTTGGCGTCGACGCTGAAGGGGGCATCGCCGCGCTTATCCTTGGCGATGGGGATTTGATGCTGTTCCGCGAAGGCCAGCAGCGCCTCGCGGCTCTTGAATTCCCACTCGCGCCAGGGGGCGATGACGGTGATGTCGGGCTCAAGGGCATAGTAGCCCAGTTCGAACCGCACCTGGTCGTTGCCCTTGCCGGTGGCACCGTGACAGACGGCGTCGGCACCGACCTTACGCGCGATGTCGATCTGCGCCTTGGCAATCAACGGCCGGGCGATCGAGGTGCCCAACAGATACTGACCTTCATAGACCGTATTGGCGCGGAACATCGGGAACACGTAGTCGCGCACGAATTCCTCGCGCAGGTCCTCGATGAAGATATTTTCCGGCTTGATGCCCAGGAGGAGCGCCTTCTTACGCGCCGGCTCCAGCTCCTCGCCTTGGCCCAGGTCGGCGGTGAAGGTCACAACCTCGGCACCGTATTCGGTTTGCAGCCACTTTAGAATGATCGAGGTGTCCAGCCCGCCGCTGTAGGCGAGTACGACTTTCTTGACGGACTTCTGAGCAGGCATGGCAAATTCCTTGGGCGTTCGTGCAGGCGCCTTAAAGGGCGCCGGGCTTCGATCTTCAAGCAAAGATCGTCCTACTCGACGAGCCGGCCCTCATCGGCCAGGTAGATCAGGCAGCGCCGCACCTGGATCAGGTGGATAACGGCGAACAGGGGCGCAGCGCTGAGGCGCACCAGAAACACGATCAGAATCGTGTTCATGCTCAGCCGCGACGACAGGCTCTCAACCTTCAAATAGGCGCCCACCAGGAAGGCGATAAAGACTAAGCTGCTCAGGCCCAGCGACTTGCCCAGCCGCATCGACGGGCTGCCGTCGCGCCGCCATTGAATCGGAACTCTTGCCCCCGGCTTGATCCTGGGCCAGGCCCAGCGCGAGCAGCCGGCCATCACTGACAGAGCGGCGATCCAGAAGATATCGCCAAACAGCGAAAGGCCGTGCTGCAAGGCGTCTCCCCCCCCCGTGGCGCTCAGACGGTGATTTGGGCACCCAATTCCACCACGCGTCCAGGCGGAATCTTGAAGAAGTCAGTGGGGTTGGCGGCGTTTTTCATCAGGAAGATAAACAGATGGTCCTGCCAAAGCGGCATACCGCTCTGGGCCGAGGGCACGATGGAGCGTCGCCCGAGGAAGAAACTTGTGGCCATAATATCGTATTTCAAACCCAGGCGTCGGCATTGGCCAAGCGCCTTGGGCAGGTTCGGGCTCTCCATGAAGCCGTAGGATACCACGACCTTCTGGAAATCGCCGTCGACCTTTTCGATTTCGATGCGGTCGGCGTCGGCCACGCGCGGCTTGCCCGCCGTGCGCACCGTCAGGATCACGTTCTTTTCGTGCAGAACTTTGTTGTGCTTGAGATTGTGCATCAAGGCGACCGGCGTCATGTCCAGGTCGCCGGTTAGGAAGATGGCGCTGCCCGATACGCGATGCGGCGGGCGGGCGGCCAGGATCTGTAACAGGTCGGCCAGGGGCACGCTGTCGCGCCGGGTCTTCTCGCTCAGAATCTGGGCACCCTTGGTCCAGGTGACCATGACCATGACCAGTATGCCGCCAAGCACGAGCGGCAGCCAGGCCCCCTCGGGAATCTTCAGCATGTTCGAGGTGATGAACACGATGTCGATCATGGCCAGCGGCACCAGCAGAGCACCGGTCTGGATCAGGTTCCACTTCCAGATAAGGCGGACCACGACAAACGCCAACAGGGTGTCGACGAACATGGCACCCGTAACCGCGATACCATAGGCACCCGCCAGACGGTGCGAGCTCTGGAACACGAAAAGCAGCAGCAGCACGCCAACCATCAGGAGGCGGTTGACCTGCGGCACGAAT
>CAISYT010000181.1 GCA_903889785.1 uncultured Caulobacterales bacterium | reverse complement strand
GCGGTCATGCCCACTCGAGATGACATTCTGGCTCTCGCTCGCGCGCTCGATGCGCCGGACAAGAGCGATACGATCGAGCGCCCGCGCCCGCGGCCGCCGGTCGAGGACCGCCCCAAACTTCTGTACGTTACGCGCATCGAGGCCCTGACACGCGATCCCTATGCCGTCTGGGCCCGCGATATTCTCAAGCTCAAGGCGCTGGACCGACCCGACGCGCCGGTGGATGCTCGCGTGCGCGGCACCGCGATCCACAAGGCTTTCGAGATACTGACCGAGCAGTTCCCCGGTGCCCTGCCGGACGACGCCGCCGACCGGTTCGAGGGGTTCTACCTCTCCGCCCTGGCCGAAAAGGGCATGTCTGCCGCCGATCTCACCCGCGAGCGGGCCTTGGCGCGAGAGGCCGCCGCCTGGGTGGTGACCTATGAACGCGATCGCCGCGCCGATGGCCGCCGGATCGTGGTGGAGGCCGAGGGAAAACTCACCATCAAGACTGCTGGCGGGCCGTTCGAACTGCGGGCCAAGGCCGACCGGATTGAGGTGGGCCGCGACGGCCAGCTGCATGTGGTGGACTACAAGACCGGCTCGGTTCCCAGCATCAAGGCCGTAAAGAGCGGTTTCTCGCCGCAACTGACCCTGACTGCGGCCATCGCCTCCGCAGGCGGCTATGCCGGCATTCCCCCGGGCGGGGCGGGCGAATTGATCTATCTGAAGATCACCGGTCGCCGCCCGGCGGGCAAGGCTGAACTGCGCGGCAATGCCGAAGGTACGGTGGGCAACCTGCCACCTAGCCCCGAAATGGCTGCCCTGGCTCTGAATGGGCTGCGAGCCCTCATCGAGCTCTACCAGGACCCTGATCGCCCCTATCTGTCCCGCGTGGCACCGCAATTCCTGCACGACTATGCGGGCGACTACGGCCACCTGGCGCGGGTGTTCGAATGGTCCACCGGCGGCGGGGAGGGCGAGGAATGAGGCCGCCGTCCAGCACTGCTGCCGATAGCCAGGCCGTCGCCGCTGATCCGGCCGGCCATCGCTTCGTCACCGCCAATGCCGGTTCTGGCAAGACCAAGACCCTGATCGACCGCGTGGCGAGGCTGCTGTTGGCGGGGGCCCAGCCGTCGGCCATCCTGTGCGTGACCTATACCAAGGCGGCCGCTGCCGAAATGCAGCGGCGTCTCTATGACCGGCTCGGCCTTTGGGCCGTTATGGACCAGGACGCCCTCGTTGAGACCCTGACCAAACTGGAGGGCCGCCCCGCCGCCAGTTTTGATGATGCGGCGGTGCGCCAGGCCCGCGCCCTGTTCGCCCGTGCGCTGGAATCGCCGGGCGGGCTGAAGATCCAGACCATCCACGCGTTCTGCGAGGCTCTGCTGCGCCGCTTCCCAATCGAGGCGGGGATCGCGCCTGGCTTTCGGGTGATGGACGATCCCCAGGCTGCCGCCATTGTCCGCGCCGCGCGCGAACAGGTGGCACTCAAAGCCTCCGCTGACGCTGCGG
Source organism: uncultured Caulobacterales bacterium (assembly GCA_903889785.1). GTDB lineage: Bacteria > Pseudomonadota > Alphaproteobacteria > Caulobacterales > Caulobacteraceae > Caulobacter. Next base: position 7,020 of record CAISYT010000181.1, on the reverse strand, counting down.
ATGGCGAGGCCGGGATGCTGGCCGAGGCCTATGCCCGGATGTCTGTGGTGCTAGATTTCCAGTCATTCCAGAGCATGTTCGCGACGTTCGAGGGCCAACGCGGAGCTCTGATCGGCTATTTCCAGCAGACCGGCCTTTCGTCGGATGCCCTGGTGACCGATGTCTGGAAACGCTGTGGCTTCGACGCGCCCTCGTGTGAAGAAACCGAAGCGGCCTACGCGATGGCCGCGATCGACCGTCCCTTGTGGCGCGACGCCGCCCAGGTGCTGGCCGGCGGCAAGGCCACGGATCAAAAGAACGCCGCCTTACTGGCCGCTGTGGCTGCCGACCCCAATGCCAGCTTCGACAGAGCCTTGGCCCCCCTGTTCACCCTGAGCGGGACCCCGGCAATCTGGGTGCGTACAACCGCCGGCTTGAAGGGACGCGAGGATCTGCGCGAAGCCCTGCTACTGCAGCAAGACATCCTGGCCGCGGCCCGCGAGCGCATTGCCGCCACGACCGTGGCGCAAACCACCATCGATGCCCTGATCCTTGCTGCATCCTATATCGGCGCCTATGCCGAGGAAAAGGCGCGCCGCGGTGTGCTCGACTTTAACGATCTGATCGAGCGCACCTCGGCCCTGCTCAATACCCGCGAGGATGCGGTGTGGGTGCTCTACAAACTCGATGGCGGCATTGAACATCTGCTGCTCGACGAGGCGCAGGACACTGCCTTTGAGCAGTGGAACATCATTGAGGCCCTGACCGTTGAGTTTGGTGCCGGTGCCGGCGTGCGAGATAGGGCGCGTACCCTGTTCGTGGTTGGCGACGTCAAACAGTCGATCTATTCGTTCCAGGGTGCCAATCCGGACCTGTTCCTGGCCCGCCGCACCGCCTGGCTCGACAACTTCCGCGCGGCTGGCATCGATGCGCAGAGCGTCGAACTGAACACCTCCTTCCGCTCGACGCCGGAGGTGCTGGCCTTCGTCGACGCCGTGTTCCTGACCGAGGAATTTCGCGCCGGCCTGTCTAGCGATCTAGCCAAGGTCACCCACGAGGCGTTCCGTACCGACGGCCCCGGCTGTGTTGACCTGTGGGACCTGGTCCGCGAGCCCAAGATGCCCGAGCGCGTGGCCTGGGACGCGCCGCTCGACACGCCCGATGCCCAGGGTGCCAACCGCCGTCTGGCCGATCAGATTGCCGCCGAAATCAAGGCCCTAGTGGCACGAGGTGACGCCGTATTCGAGGGGGACGACAAACCGCCACGGCCGGCGTCTTTCGGCGATGTGCTGATCCTGGTGCGCCGCCGTGGTGTCCTGTTCGAGGAAATCCTGCGGGCGCTAAAGCGGGCCGACGTTCCGGTGGCTGGTGCCGACCGTCTCAAGCTGTCGGGCCACATCGCCTTCGACGATCTGATCGCCCTGGCGCGATTTTGCCTCTTCCCCGACGACGACCTGACCCTGGCGGCCCTGCTGAAAAGCCCGCTAACCGGCCTGAAGGACGAGGATCTCTACGCCCTGGCGAAACCGCGCGGCGAGTCCAGCCTGTGGACTGTGCTGCAGCAGCGCGCCGGCGAGGTCGCCGCCTGGGGCGAGGCCCTGGAAACCCTAATCTGGGCGCGCGGCCAGGCGCAGCGGCGGCCGCCGTTCGAGTTCTTCGGGACTGTGCTCGACCGGATTGCCGCCGACGGGCGCTCGATGCGCCAGCGGTTCCTCAGTCGCCTGGGGCCGGAGGCGCAGGACGCCCTGGCCGAATTCATGGCCCAGACCGCCGCCGCCGAGGCGCGCGGGGTGCGCGACCTGGAAACCCTGGCCGACGACTTCGCGGGTTTGGATATCGTGGTCAAGCGCGAGATGGGCGCGGCGCGCGGTGAAGTGCGGGTCATGACCGCTCACGGCGCCAAGGGGCTGGAAGCCCCCATTGTGATCCTGCCGGAAATCGCCTTCCCCGGCGGCGGGCGTAGCTCGCCCTTATTGCGCGATGATAATCGGCATCTCGGTGCAGGGTTCCTGTGGTGCCCCTCCAAGGATAGCGACTGCGGTGCCTCTGGTGCCGCGCGGCTAGCGCGTGAAAAGGCCGAGGCGGACGAGGCGCTGCGCCTCCTCTATGTGGCCCTTACCCGCGCCCGCGACCGGCTTATTCTGTGTGGCCGTGTCGCCGCCGACGCCAAGGAGGAGAACCTCAAGGGCTGGTACCGCGCGCTGCGCGCCGCCTTCCAGCAGGAGGGGATGGTGTCTGGCCTGCGGCAGGGTGCCAGCTCAGATCAGACCTTCACCCGCTTCGGGGCCGATCCGCGCGCTCTGGGCACCGCCGTCGCCGTCGCGCCGCCCGCCGTGACCCTGCCCGCCTGGACCCAGGATCCACCGCCGCTGGAATCACCGGCCTGGCGCTACGCCCAGCCCTCGCGCGCGGCGGATGCCGAGCCGCGCGTCGCCCCCTCGCCCCTGGCAGAGTCCCAAGGCCTGGGCCGCTATCGTCGCGGCGAAATCATCCACCGCCTGCTACAACTTCTGCCCGATGTGGCACCGGATGCGCGTGCCGCCGCCGCCGAAAACCTGCTGAGCAAGGAGCGGCTTACCGACCCTCAGCGTGCCGAAATGGCCGCCGCCGCCCTCGGCGTGCTTCAAGATCCGGCTTTCGCCGCTGTCTTCGCCCTCGGCTCCCGTCCCGAGGCCGCGATCGCTGGAACAGCCCCTGAGTTGCCACCGAGCTTGCGCATCTCCGGACGTGTCGACCGCTTGGCAGTGACCGACGAGCGCGTGCTGGTGGTCGATTTCAAGACCAACCGCCCGGCCCCAGCCCGCCTCGGCGGGCCGGACGATCCTTATGTGCTGCAGATGGCGCTATACTGGGCCGTGCTGCGCCGGCTGTTCCCAGGCCGCGCAGTCGAGGCGGCCCTGGTCTGGACCGACGGGCCCAAGCTGATGACCGTCCCAGAAGACCTAATGGCCCAGGCGCTAGAAACCTTGGCGTCGCGCGTTGATCGGTGAACGCCGCTCGCTTACATCGAAGTTGTGTTTCGAAAAGTGGGTGCCAATTTTCGGATAAAACGCGCGTAATACGAAACTCCAGCGCGCCAACGACTCTGGGGGACAACATGAACACGCGGCTGTTTTCGCGTAGGAGCCAACAATGAGCACTGTCGCCGTTACTGACGCCTCCTTCGATAAGGATGTGCTGCAGGCCAGCCGTCCGGTCCTGGTCGATTTCTGGGCCGAATGGTGCGGACCCTGCAAACAAATCGCCCCTGCCCTGGAGCAGATCAGCGAAGAACTGGCCGACCAAGTCACCGTGGCGAAGGTCGACATCGAAGCCAGCCCCATGACCCCGGGCCGCTATGGCGTGCGCGGCATCCCCACCATGATGCTGTTCAAGGATGGCCAGATGACCTCGATGAAGGTCGGTGCCATGCCCAAGCAGAAGATCCTGGAATGGCTCAGCGAGGCGGGCCTGGGCTAAGCGCTAAGTCGGCTTTTGTTAGGCGCGCTCCTCCCTTTGCGGAGGAGCGGCGTTGGTTGCGAGGGCAAGCGTGAAACTAGACCATCCCCCCTATCGCGGCCAGGTCTCCTGATCCAGGCCCAACACCGCTCCGGCCAGGTGCAGTGACCCGGCGATAATGACATGCGGCGCGGGCCGGTCTGCGAGGGCCAGGGCTACCGCCGCCTCCACCCCGTCCTCGCAGGTCTGTACCTTGAGTCCGGCGACCATCGCCGCCTCGGCGATCTGATAGGCGGGGGCGGCATTGCCGGGGAAGGTGACGGCGATCACCTTGGGTGCCAGCTCGGCGAAGGGGGTCAGGAACCCCTCAGCATCCTTGTTGGCCAACATGCCGACGACCAGGGTCAGGGGCCGACCGTCGCGGGCCGTCAGGGCGGCGGCGGCGCGGGCCAGCGCCCGTCCGGCGTGGGGGTTATGTCCGCCGTCGAGCCAGAGGTCGGCGTCGGCCTGGGCGGCGGCGTGGCCGAGCGGGCCGCCGGTCAGGCGCTGGAATCGGGCTGGCCAATCCACGCGGGTAAGGCCCTCTGCAATCTCCTCGTCGGTGATGTCGCGCAAGGTTAGAGCTGCGGCCACCGCAAGGCCTGCATTGTCGATCTGGTGCGCGCCCGCCAGCGCCGGGGCGGGCAGGTCAAGCAGACGGTCGGGCATCTGCACCAAAAGTCGTCCGCCCTCACTCCAGGCGTCGAAGTCGCGACCCATCACGGTCAGGGGGGCGTTGATCGCCTCGGCGCGCGCCTCGATGACCTGCAGCGCCTCTTCGAGCTGGCGGCCAATGACGGCGGGACGGTTGGGCTTGAGGATCCCCGCCTTCTCGGCCGCGATCTTGGCGATGGTGTCGCCCAGGTACTCGCGGTGGTCCATGGCGACCGGCGCAATCACGCTCAAGGCCGGGTCGATCACATTGGTGGCGTCCAGGGCCCCGCCCAGTCCTACCTCGATCAGGGCCAGGTCCGCCGGCGTCTCGGCAAACGTCAGGAAGGCGGCAGCGGCGACGAATTCAAAGAAGGTAATCGACTTCGGCCCGTTAATCGCCTCCACCCGTGCGATCAGGTCGGCGAGGGCCTGATCCTCGATCAGCCTGCCCGCCAGGCGGATGCGTTCGTTGAAGCGCACCAGATGCGGCGAGGTAAAGGCATGGACAGTGAGGCCCTGCGCCTGGGCCATGGCCCGCAGGTAGGCAAGGGTCGATCCCTTGCCGTTGGTACCGGCCACATGGATCATGGGCGGCAACTTGCGTTCGGGATGGCCTAAGTCGGCGCACAGCCGCGCCATGCGATTCAACGACAGGTCAATCACGATCGGATGCAGCCGTCGTAGCCGCTCCAATGCTGCGTCGTGGGGGGCGAGATAGTCTGTCATTGCATCGGGTGGCTCACGCCGCCCGGGCGCGGCCCATCATCAGGGTCTGCAGGATCGAGCCGAGCACGGCGGGCAGTTCCTTGCGCGGGACCACGCGGTCGACCATGCCCTTTTCGACCAGGTATTCCGAACGCTGGAAGCCCGGCGGCAGGGTCTCACGAATGGTCTGCTCAATCACACGCGGGCCCGCAAAGCCGATCAAGGCCCCTGGCTCCGCCAGATGTATATCGCCCAGCATGGCGTAGCTGGCGGTAACTCCGCCGGTGGTCGGGTCGGTCAGCACCACGATATAGGGCAGGCTGGCGGCTTTCAGCCGCTGGATGGCGATGGTTGTGCGCGGCAGCTGCATCAGCGACAGGGCACCTTCCTGCATACGTGCCCCGCCGGCTGCGGTGTAGACCACCATAGGAACATCACGCGCGACCGCCGCTTCCGCGGCGGCGATAAAACCCTCGCCGGCAGCCATGCCCAGCGACCCGCCCATGAAGGCGAAGTCCTGCACCAGCACCACAGCGGACTGGCCGCCGATCTTGCCAAGGCCAATCGACATCACGTCGTTTTGGCCTGTGGGCTTGCGAGCTTGCGCCAGTCGATCTTTGTAAGGCTTGCCGTCGCTGAACTTGAGAGGGTCTTCCTCAACGCTGGGGCTGGGCAGCAGGTCGTAGGCCCCATCATCGAAGGTGCAGGCGAACCGGACCTTGGGGCCAATGCGCATATGCCGTCCGCTTGGGGTGACCCAAAGGGCCACCTCCAGATCGGAACGGTAGATCATCTCGCCGGTGTCGGGGTCTTTGACCCACAGGTTTTCCGGGGTCGGAGACTCCCGCTTGCGGAAGGCGCTGCGCACGCCCGGCGCTATCCCGGCGAGCCAGCCGCCGCGCTCGCGAGGTGCGCCGGCCTGGCGGACCGTGCGATCCGGCTTATCGCCCTTGCGAGGTTCCGGATTTTCCGCCGTCGCCATTGCTACCTAAGCCTCAAGGTTTTCGACTCGCGCCGCGTGCACAGCCTTAGCCAAGGCGGCGGCGGATGAAAGAACCCTATTGGTAACGTTTTCGTTGCCTTCAAGCGCGGCAGCAATTTCGTCCACCAGGGCAGACCCGACCACAGCCGCGTCAGCAACCCGAGCAATTTCAGCCGCCCGCTGCGGGGTTCTGATGCCAAAACCCACCGCCACGGGCAGGCCCGAAGCGGCCTTCAGCCGCGCCACGGCCGGTGCAACGTCGGCCGCTACGGCCTCCTTGACCCCCGTCACGCCGGCGACCGAAACGTAGTAGATAAAGCCCCGCGTGCGGGCCACCACAGCGGGCAGGCGCTTGTCGTCGGTGGTGGGCGTGGCCAGACGGATCAGGGCGAGGCCAGCGGCGTCAAGCGCATCGGCCAGTGGCCCGGCTTCCTCGGGCGGACAGTCGACAATAATCACGCCATCGATACCGGCGTCGGCCGCGTCGGCGGCGAAGGCTTCCAGCCCGTGGTGCAGCACGGGGTTGTAATAGCCCATCAGGATGATTGGGGTCGTCTGGTCACCATCACGAAACTGCTTGGCGATTCCCAGCGTGCTGTTGAGCGTGGTTTTGGCCAGCAGGCTGCGCTGTGCTGCGCGCTGGATCGGCGGGCCCTCAGCCATGGGGTCGGAAAAGGGCATGCCCAGTTCGATCAGGTCGGCACCCGCGGCGGGCAGGCCGCGAAGAATGTCCAGCGATGTCGCCGCATCGGGATCACCGGCCATGACGTAGGCGATGAAGGCGGCCCGGTTTTCGGCTTTTAGCGCGGCGAACCGCGCTTCGATGCGGGTGGCGGTCAAATCGAACGCCCCTGGAAAGCGGCGACTTGGTTGACGTCCTTGTCGCCACGGCCCGACAGGTTGACCATGATTATGCCGTCCTTTGGAACCTGAGCCACGATATCCGCCATGCGGGCCAGGGCGTGGGCGCTTTCCAGCGCCGGGATGATGCCTTCCAGCTCGGCGGTGAGCTTGAAGGCTGCCAGGGCTTCTGCATCGGTGCAGGTCATATATTCGGCCCGTCCCGCATCGTGCAGGAAGGAATGCTCGGGGCCGATGCCCGGATAGTCGAGCCCTGCGCTGATCGAATGGGCTTCCAGGATCTGCCCTTCGATGTCCTGGATCAGATAGGTCTTGTTGCCGTGCAGAACGCCCGGTCGGCCGCCATTGATGGCCGCAGCGTG
>CAISYT010000180.1 GCA_903889785.1 uncultured Caulobacterales bacterium | reverse complement strand
CATAGGGAAAGCCATGTCGCGCGCCGCCCTTGCCAAGCTGATAGCTGACGCCCGCACGATTGTGTTTTTCACCGGCGCGGGAATTTCCACAGAGTCCGGCATCCCCGATTTTCGCAGCCCCGGCGGGGTTTGGAGCAGGATGAAGCCGATCTATTTTCAGGAGTTCGTCGGCAGCGAAGATAAGCGCCGAGAAGCGTGGACCCGGGCCTTTGCGGGCGCTGCCAGCTGGACGGGCGGGCGACCCAACGCCGGACATGCGGCCGTTGCAAAACTGATCGCAAACGGCAAGGCCAGCGCGGTTGTCACTCAGAATGTCGACAACCTGCATCAGGATAGCGGCATACCTGACGATCAGGTTATCGAACTGCATGGCAATGCCTCGTACGCCGCATGTCTGGAATGCGGTGCGCGCCATGAATTGGCGGACTTGAAACGCCCGTTCATGAGCGAGGGTGTGATCCCAGCATGCGGGTTGTGCGGCGGTCTGGTAAAAACCGCGACCATTTCCTTCGGACAGCCGATGCCGCCTGGTCCGATGCAGCAAGCCCAGGATGAGACGCTCGGCTGCGACCTCTTCCTGGTACTGGGCTCATCCCTGGTGGTCCACCCGGCGGCCGGGTTTCCGCTGCTAGCCAAGCGCAACGGGGCGAAACTTGCCATCGTCAACCGAGAACAAACCGAAATGGACGTTTATGCAGACCTGGTCCTGAACGACGAAATCGGGCCAGCGATGATTGAGGTGGTTGGCGGAGTGGCCACTTAGACGTGTCGGTCCAAGCCCCGCAGTCGATCTTGCTGCTGGTCATATCGAAAACGTGCTTATTATCTTTGGCGATACCCGGCTTACACGGCGGCGGTCTGCCGCAAGGTTGTTCGAGGGACCAATGTCCAGACTCAACGTTCTTAACGCCCTGGTAGTCTGCAGCATCGGCGTGACCGCATGTGGGCCCTCCACTCTCAAACTGCAGCGACAGGCCACACCCGCAGGATCACCTGTTCGATGCGGTCTCGATATCAGCCCGAGCGGTAAGGTGAGGCATATCGGCTGCAAGGTGGAGCAACCGGGGTTCGAACTCACCGATGTGGTTTTGAATGGCGGCACGTGCGCCTCGCCATTCGATGAGGACCCTTCACTTTCCGATGTTGATGACGACCCAACTCACCAGAACTCCTCCGCCGTCAAACGGACGTATAAGCCCGGCGAAACGTTCAATCTGGTCTTGTCCGCCGAGTGCACCCTGGTGCGTTATCGGATAATTACCCCGGTCGGAAAATGGGACTTCGTCCGTTAGGGCAGGATCAACCCAGTCGGGGGTCTTGCCGCTCGATGTAGCGGAAAGCTTCTGCCATCGGAGCCATAGCCAGTGTCGAAATGACCGGGGGCCGGTTCGGGCGACCGCAACTTCGAATGCCCGCCATCAATTTTACAGGTCCGCTTCAGCGAACCTCGTGGTGATCCGGATTTATCATCTGCGGATGATGGCGCTCGACTATATCCTCGTGCTCGCGTTCGCGCGACGCCCGGGAGATGTTTAGCCGCACCAGCAGTCTGTCGGCGACCTTTTCCCTGATGGCCGATTCCCAAAGGGGCGCTGCGTGGCGCAGATCCGCGGTAAATCCGCTACACACCACCGTGAAGATTCGCCCTTCCCGCCGCACGAATACGAAGTTTCCGCTGGAAGCGGGGAGTTCGCGTTGCGAGTCGACCTGCCGGAAGCGGTAGATTTGGCCAGATTCACCCTCAATATCCAGGGTCGGGTCCATAAGTTCAGCCTTGATCAATCGACCAACGGCCGGGCCCTCAGCACTGCCCGTCGCCGCGCCTCAACGCAAGGCCGCAATTTAAGCCGGCCTTGCACGGCCAAGACGGGGACAACCTCAAAATCGGGCTAGAGGACGACCCCGCTATGAACCTCAGACGGTATCGTCCAGCTCAAGTTTGACCTCGCTTGGATCGCCCACGCTTTTTTGACACTGACGAATCTTGATGCTCGCGCTAAATCCAATAGGTAAGGCTGGCAGGTAAGCCAGCAAGGGGGCGCGGGGAATGGATAGCGGCAACACGGCCTGGGTGCTGACATCGACAGCGCTCGTTCTGTTCATGACCCTGCCGGGCCTGGCCATGTTCTATGGCGGGCTGGTGCAGCAAAAGAACCTGCTGTCAGTGATAATGCACTGCGTCGCCATTGCCTGCCTGGCCTCGGTATTCTGGATGGTCTGCGGCTACAGCCTGGCCTTCACGCCCGGTGGCCCCTGGATCGGCGATCTATCCAAGGCGCTGCTTACTTCTGTGACCCGCGACAGCCGCACAGACGCTATCCCAGAAATGGCCGTGGTCATGTTCCAGATGACCTTCGCCATCATCACCCCGGCCTTGATTGTGGGTGCCTTTGTCGAACGCGTTAAGTTCAACGCCGTACTGGCGTTCAGCGCACTCTGGCTTTTGTTGGTTTACACCCCGGTCGCGCATTGGATCTGGGGCGGTGGGTGGCTGGCACAGCTTGGGGTGATGGATTTTGCCGGCGGCATTGTGGTGCACGCCACGGCCGGCGTGTCCGCCCTAATGTTCGCGCGAGCGGTCGGGCCTAGGAGCGGATTCCCACGCCATCTCGACCCGCCGCACAACCCGGCGATGACGGCGATTGGTGCGGGCATGCTCTGGGTGGGCTGGTACGGCTTCAATGGCGGCAGCGCCCTGGCGGCAAACGGCGACGCGGCCATGGCCATCACTGTGACGCATCTGTCGGCCTGCGCCGCCGGAATAACCTGGACCCTGCTCGAATGGTTCAAGTTCAAGCGGCCCAGCCTGATGGGCGCGGTGACCGGCGTAGTGGCCGGTCTGGCAACGGTGACACCGGCCAGCGGCTTCATTGGCCCGATCGGCGGATCGGCGCTGGGCATCGCGGGCGGGGCAATCTGTTTCCTGTGCGTAGAACCGGTGAAGTATCGGCTGAAGATCGACGACAGCCTGGACGTGTTTGCTGTCCATGGCGTGGGGGGCATGCTGGGCGTGTTGTTGGCCGCGGTGTTTGCTGCGACGAGCCTAGGCGGCACGGGCTATCCGATCACCAACGGCTGGGCGGCTCAGCTGGGCGTTCAGGCGCTAGGCCTGGGCGCGGTCGTGGCATGGACCGTTGTGGCGACTGCGGCGATCCTGTTCGTTTGCAGCAAGCTGATTGGACTGCGGGCCAGCGATACGGCCATCGAAGACGGGCTGGATTTGTCCAGCCATGGAGAACGCGCCTCGCCAATGTAGGCCGACTCTTGCCAGCTGACCTCGTGCGGCCCTAGCCTCTAGGGTCGCAACCCCAATCAGGCCCGATGACACAGCGCATGCAGGATCTGGCCGCGGAGATTGTTCGCCTCCAGGCCGAACTCGACCGCGAAATTGAAGCCCGGCGGCGCGTGTTGGGTGCGCGTCTGCGCCAGATCATCGGCGATTTCGAGCACGGCATTGTTGACGAACACCGGAAGCTCCGCCCGGGCATGGCCGCCTACTTCGGAGCAACCCGCCCCGCCGTGGTGATGACCGCGCCCGTGATCTATTCGCTGATCGTGCCCATGGTGATCATCGACCTGTGGGTCAGCGGCTACCAGGCGATCTGCTTCAGGGCCTATAAGATCCCACGCGTGAAGCGCAGTGATTACATTGCCTTTGACCGCCGCCGCCTGAAATACCTCAACCTTATCCAACAGCTAAACTGCGACTTTTGCGCCTATGCCAACGGGGTGGTGGCCTATGTGCGCGAGATCAGCAGCCGCACCGAGCAATACTGGTGCCCGATTAAGCACGCCGTAAAGGTCAGCGACCCGCACCGGCGCTATTTCGAGTTCCTCGAATACGGCGACGCCCAGGGATACCGCGATCGGCTCAATCAGTTCCGCGAAGCGCTTCGTAAAGAGCCGCCAATGACAGACAGCGATCTTCGCGCCTAGCATCGGCCCCTTGCCAAACGGCAACGATCCATCCACGAAATTCTGATGACCTTGCCACTCCCCCTCACCGGCCCCACCGCCAGGCCCGCCGCCGGCGGCGATCCGCGATCAATCGTTGTGTTCCTGCATGGCTATGGATCGAATGGCGACGACCTGATCGGTCTGGCACCCTATTGGCAGGCCGCCCTGCCCCACACTCTATTCATCGCACCCAATTCACCCCAGGCCTGCCCAGGCCAGCCCGGCGGCTATCAGTGGTGGAATCTGATGAGCCGCAGCGAGGAGGAGCGAACCGATGGCGTCGGCCAATCCGCCCCGGCGCTGAACGCCTTCATCGATGCCCAACTTGTTCAATATGGCCTTGCGGCTAGCAAACTTGCCCTGGTGGGATTTAGCCAAGGCACGATGATGGCCCTGCATGTCGGTCCGCGACGGGCCCAGGCCCTGGCGGGGATCGCAGGCTATTCCGGATTGCTGGTCAATCCGCGCGCCCTGCCCAAGGACGTCGCCAGCAAGCCGCCGGTGATCTTGATCCACGGCGATGCCGATCCGGTGGTTCCGGTCACGGCTTCCTATGAAGCGCATGGGGTGCTGATGGGACTGGAGTTCGAAACAGCCCTCCACATCTCATCGCGACTGGGCCACAGCATCGATGAAGCCGGCCTGCGGTACGGCGGGGCGTTCCTGAGCCGGGTCCTGGAGTCCTAAGCCGCTCCCCAACAGACGCAGAGTTTCGCCAGTCCTGCGGGAAAATCGGCCAGAAAAACGGCCTTGGAACGCTGCGCCGTTCAGCCCGAGTGCGCGGTGGACTTCCAGCGCTTAACGACCGCCAGGGTATTGGCGACGTGGGCGTCAGGGGCCAGAGCGCTATAGACATAGGCTACGCGGTGATCGGGCGTGATCACGTAAGACGTGCGGTTCGACCAGCCAATAGGGCCAAACATCTTAGCGCGATAACGCGAGGCGATCTTCGCCCCCGGATCAGCGGCGACGGCGAACTTGTTGCGGCATTCCGAGACTGAAAATTCCTGCACCCGATCGATATGGCCGGCGGTGACCCCGATCAGCGTCGCGCCCTGGCGGACGAAATCGTCCGTCGCCTCCGCAAATTCGTGCGCCTCGATGGTACAGCCCTCAGTGAAAGCCGCCGGGAAGAAATACAGCACCACCGGACCCTTCTTCAGGGCCGAATCGAGGTTGAAATCGAATTCCTTGCCCGCCAGCGAAGCCTTGGTCGTGAAGGTCGGCGAGATATCGCCCACCTTAAGGTCGGCAAGAGCAACACTCGGAATAGAGAAGGCCGCGAGAGCAGCAAGAAATTTGGGCAGGCGAGGCATGAGCATGATCCTGACGAGCGAATACAGACCTTTAAGTAGGGACTGAAAGCCCCGCGCAACAGAGGGTATTTTATGGTGCTTGGTCCAGTGCGACTGGGCCATTTTATAATTTGAAACTACTATGACGTGTCAAACTGGCTGACCTAAGCGCCCGAAAATAAGGCATATCGAACCGGAACGGCTTGCGCCTAGCGCTTGGGGCCAGGCCGTCTGCTCCCTGGCCCACGTAGCGGCCGCGTTGATGGTCGGATCGGCTTGGCCTTGTGCACGGCCTTCTTAGCCCCCGGCTTGGGCGGATTGGCCGCGCGGGCGGCGCGTTGGGCTTTCACCTCGCGATCAAGGTCCATCTTCTGGCGGGGCTTGAGGCGATCCGCAGGGCGGATAGCGATGCGCTCAAACGGGTTGGCACCGCTCTTCACCGTAATTCGGATCGGCACACCGGGAAGGTCGAAGCTTTCGCGCAGGGAGTTGACCAGATAGCGCCGGTACTGCTCGGGCATCTCGTCGGCACGGCTACAGTTGAGCACAAAGGTCGGCGGGCGCGCCTTTATCTGAGCGATGTACTTGGGCTTGATCCGCTTGCCGCCCACCGAGGGCGGCGGATGGCGCTGCACGGCCATGCCCAGCCAGTCGTTGAGGTCGCGTGTCTTGACCTTGGTGGACCAGTCGCGGTGCAGTTTCAGCACCGCCGGCATCAGCTTGTTCAGGCCATAGCTCGTCTCGGCTGAGAGGGCGATCACTGGGGCACCGCGAACCTGAGGCAGCATTCGATTGGCGTGCTCTATGAAGTCCTTCAGGGTCTGCGCCTGATCTTCCACCAAGTCCCATTTGGCCAGGACGAAGACGAGCCCGCGACCCTCGCGCTCGACCAGGTCGGCAATCTGCAGGTCTTGCGTCTCAAACGGGTGGGTGGCGTCCATGATCAGCAGCACCACCTCTGCGAAGGTAATGGCTCGGATGGAATCGGCTGTGGAGAGCTTTTCCAGCTTCTCCTGCACCCGCGCTTTGCGGCGCAGGCCGGCGGTGTCGACCAGGCGCACGGCGCGGCCCTGCCACTCCCATTCCACACTGACGGCGTCGCGCGTGATTCCGGCCTCAGGGCCGGTGAGCAGGCGGTCGAGATCGCCAATCAGCTTGTTGACAAGGGTCGATTTGCCGGCATTGGGGCGACCAACAATGGCTAGGCGGATCGGCTTGCCGTCGTCTACGGCCTCATCCTGCTCGAACAGTTCATCGCCAACAGGGCCAGCGGCGGCGTGTTCGTCCTCATCATCGTCGTCGTCCTCGACGCCAACGCCGGGGATTTTTTCAAGAACCGCAGCATAGAGGTCTGCTAAGCCCTCGCCATGTTCAGCGCTGATCGGTATCGGCTCGCCCAGGCCAAGCGTATAGGCCTCCATGGTCCCGGCATCGCCCTGGCGGCCCTCTGCCTTGTTAGCGACCAGGATCACCCGCTTACCCGCCTTGCGCAGGATTTCACCGAACACCCGGTCTGACGGCGTAATGCCCTCGCGAGCGTCGATCAGGAACAGCGCCAACTCGCATTGCTTGACGGCCAGTTCGGTCTGACGGCGCATGCGCGCCTCCAGGCTCTCATCAGTCACGTCCTCGAACCCGGCTGTGTCAATCAGCATCAGGTCCAGATCGCCGAGGCGCCCGGTGGCGAACTTACGGTCGCGCGTTACTCCAGGCCGGTCATCCACAATGGCCAACTTGCGTCCGGCCAAGCGGTTGAACAGCGTAGACTTTCCCACATTGGGCCGGCCGACGATGGCGATTTTCAGGGACATGCGGCGTTCTTAGACGGAAGGGAGCGCCGGGGCCACCCTCACCCATCATCTCAGCCGCAATGAACCGCAGAGTCCGTATCCAGAAACGCCGTGTTTCGCCCATTCGGCCCGGATAGGCGCAAGACGCGCTTATCCAGGATCAAGGTGGTTTTGATTAGCGGAAAGCCACCAGGGTCGCTTCGTCGGTCACCGCATACACTCTGCCGCGTACCGCGATGGGGCCGATCAGGCCGGGACCACCCAGCTTGAGAGTTTTCAGGGTTTCGCCGGTCTTCGGGTTAAGAGCGATGGCTTGGCCGGCGCTGGACATCAGGATCAAACGGTTGTCAGCTAGGACCGGTGAGGACCACAGCACCGGGTGTTTGGCCAGGGCCTTAACCTTGCGCTTGGAGAGTCCTGCCCCGCCATTGAGCTCGCGGACCCAGTAGACCAGCCCGTTATCGCGGCTGGCGCAGATCACCTCGCCCGCCTTGGAGACGATATAGACTACGTCTCCGACAGGCAGGGGGCTGGTGATGCCGATGACGGGCAGGGTCCAGCGGGCCTCGCCCGTGCGCAAGTCGGTCGTGGTCATCATGCCCGAATGGCTGATGGCGAAGACGTCGCCCTTGTAGATCACCGGGCGGCCCGGAATATCGCGGATTTCCGACAGAGCGTTGGTGCGGCTGGCGCGTGAAAGGGCCTGGTTCCACAGCTCGTTGCCGTTGCCGGTGCGCATTGCGACTAGTTCACCCGATCCAAAGGCCGCAACCATGGTGTCGCCAGAAATCGCGGGGCTGGAGGCGGACAGAATACGGGCCGGCTCAATGAGGGCCTGATAGTCCCAGCCCGGCTCGCCCGTGGCGGTATCGAAGCTGAGCAGCTGGTTCTCGATGGTAATCGCAAACACCTTGCCACCCGCCACATTGGGAGCGTCATGGATCGGCGCGCTGACCGATTTGGTCCAGCCGACCTGACCGGTTTTGGAATCGATCTGAGATACGAAGCGGAAACCGGAGGCGACATAAAGCTTTCCATCGGCCGCAGCGATGCCGCCGCCAAAACCGGTGCGGTCGCCCTTGCCGCCAACGCCGATCCCCAGGATGCGGTGCCCTGCGATTCGGCCAGCCTCGGGGCGCATGTCACGCTTCCAAACGATCTGGCCGGTATTGGCATCAATGGCAGACACCGTGGCCGAGCCATCCATCACATAGATGTTTCCGCCCATCTCCACCGGTGGGGACGTGACGTGGCGAGCCCGGCCGGACTTGGCACCGAAGCCACGTTTCCAGTCGATCTCGAAGGCGGGCGCTGCGTCGACATGTTCGACGCTCTGCTCCGGCGTGCCGCCGGGAACGGGCCAGTCCTGCTGGGCCATCGGCGCAGGCAGGTCAAAATCCTTGCCCTTCAGGGTGTCGTTGACGGAGACCTTATCATCAAAGGCGATGACTGAGATGCGATCGCCCTGCGTGGCTATCGAGGCATTCTTCGACTTAACGAACGGAATCTTTGAACCGATAGCGGACATGGAGGTGCAACCACCGAGCGCCAACAGGCAGGCACCGATCAGGGCTACGCGGCGAATCATTGAGCGGCTCAAGGGGCCGGTGCCTGCGGCAAAACCGGCATGGCGGCGGCCTTGGCCGCGGCAGGAAGCGACTTGGCCGTACCGTCGTCAATAAGCTGAAGAATGCGGCGGGCGCGGTCCTGCATTTCGGGCGATGCGTCGAGAGCCAGGGTCAGGGCACTGAAGGCCGAGCGTGCGCCAGCCATGTCGCCGGACTGCAGCTTGGCAAAGGCCAGGCCCTCCTTGGCGACGGTGCGATAGGGTCGATCATCCCCGGCGAGCAGTTTCAACTTGGCCTCTGTGTCGGCATAGGAAGCCGTATCCATCAGGGCGAAGGCGGATTTGAGGCGGGCCGCGTCGGTAATCATTAAGTCGGCACCGATGGCAGCGGCGGCGTCGAAATTCGCAGCGGCGGCCTTGGCGTCGTTCTTGTCGAGTTCGGCGGCTCCAAGCTGCATCAGGGCCAGGGCGCGATAGGCCTTAGGACCCGTGGCGGCGATCGCCTTGAACTCGACTAGCGACTTGGCCGCCTGGTTGGTGTCGCGGTCCATCATGGCCGCGTAGTAGGCGTCTGAGGCCTTGTCGGTCTGCTTTTTCTGGTAAGCTTGCCAGCCCCACAGGCCGAGCGCGACGGCTAGAGCCAGAGCCAGGGCACCGATGCCGTAAGGAACCGCCTTGGCGGCCATGGCCGCGTAGCGTTCGGAGCGCAGTTGCTCCTCGACTTCATCAAACAGATCGACCACGAACCCTACGCTCCGCCACTGGGGACCCCCCGGGATTGCCGGGAACCTATAGTGTGCCCGATGCGACCGCAATGCGTCGAAAACCAGGCGAGTTGCGGATTTCAGGACCGCAAGGCCAGGTAAGTTTCAGGCGGCACCGCCGGCCATGGCTCAACGTGCGACAGAAGCCTTAATCTAGGGCGTATCGAGAAGGCTGATCGTCGCCACGCCAAGAGCCAGCCAGACTATGGCTGGATCAGCCAGACTATGGCTGGATCAGAATGTGGCGGTCAGATCTACAAACCTCAGACTCGAAACCCGGCACAACCAGGGCCGAAAACTGCCAGACATTCCAGAGCGGGTCGGTTATCTTACAACCATGATATTACAGCTTGATCGGCGCGCTTTTCCGCTGGCCACCCTGCTGATCGTCACCGACGAGGACGGGGCCCTGCGTGCCTTGGATTTCCAGGACTGTGAACCTCGGATGCACCGGCTGCTGGCGCGGCACTATGGCGAGGTTCGGCTCAGCGAAGGCCAAGCCCCGACCACAGTAACACAGGCACTAGACGCCTATTTCGCCGGAGACTTGGCGGCGATCGATTGGCTGCCCACGATCGCCGGCGGCACCGATTTCCAGCGCGCTGTTTGGAGTGCCCTGCGCAGCATCCCCGCTGGGACAACCCTCAGCTATGGGGCCTTGGCAGCACGGGTGGGCAAACCCAACGCCAGCCGCGCCGTGGGCCTAGCCAATGGCTCGAACCCCGTCTCCATCGTCGTGCCCTGCCATCGCGTGATCGGTGCCAATGGCGCGCTGTCCGGCTATGCAGGCGGCATGGCGCGAAAGGCCTGGCTTCTGGAGCATGAACGCCCCGCCACAGGTTATGCAGGACGTATTTCGTCTGGCCCCTTCAGTCCAATAAGGTTCTGAGCCGCCCTAGGTCCCGGACCGGCGCGCGGCGCACTCAGATTAGATATCCGCCGCCCCGGCATCGGGACCGCTGGCCAGTGCGCGATAGGCCACTGTCGTCGGGGCCTGGATAATCACCATGGCCAGCACCGGGATCAGCAGGGTTATGATCGCGTAGAGCGACACAGCGGCATAGGCCTGGGCCGGCATTCCAACCTGAGGGTTTTTCAGGTGAGCCAGCACCCCCATGTCGCCGCCTGCCACGAGCACAGACATCGCCACGGCAACGATCAGGATCAGGAAATAGACCATGGTCGCGAAGATGAAGGACAGCAGGAGCGTGCCGAAAATCCGCCAGAACTGGCCGCTGGTGAGGCGCCAAGCGGCGACCACATCGATCTTGTGCGTGGCAAAGGTCATGGCCGGCAACAGCGATAGCCGTACCCCGAACCAGACATTCAAGGCCAGAACTACGGTATCGCCGATAAAGGCCGTAGGCCCCTTCCCCGCCAAAGCCAGCAATAGGCGCAGTGGCAGGATCAGCAGAAGGTTCACGCCGGTACTGAACACCATGGCAGCGAACAGCAGGGTGAACAGGGCACCAACCTGGCGGCCCTCGTCCTTATTCAGGCGCAGATAGGCCATGCGGCTGTCGGTGGGATGCAGCACCTCGCGGTAGATCGCCGCCCCGATGACGCCCGACAGCCCGACCCAGACCGCCAGGAGCGCTAGAAGCGCGGGTGCCAGGTTGAGCAGCGCGCGCATCATGGCCGCTGAGTCTTCGGTATTGAGGGTGCCCATCGACCCGCTGATCCGCGGCGCGAAGCCCGTCACGATCAACATCGCGGCGATGATGATGGTGATGGCAAAAATAGCCGCCCAGGCCAGTACCGAACCGGGCCGGTCGCGGGTCAGTCGAAACCCTTCCAGGGCGGCATCGATCGGCGAAAATGCGGCCATTTCAAACTCCAAACGCACAGCTCCGCATGGACTGTGACTCACTTAACGTCACTATGACGCGCGCAGTCGGTCACGTCAGGATTTTATCTGCTGCCCATTAGGTTTAGACGAGGCCCATGATCAGCCACCCTATCCATATTATCGGCGGCGGACTGGCCGGTTCGGAAGCCGCCTGGCAGGCGGCGCAGGCCGGCGCTTGCGTCATTCTGCACGAGATGCGCCCGGTACGCGGCACAGACGCCCACCAGACTGACAGCCTCGCCGAGCTGGTCTGCTCCAATTCTTTCCGCAGCGACGACTGGGAAGGTAACGCAGTCGGCCTATTGCACGCCGAAATGCGAAAATGCGGCTCTATCATCATGAGCGCCGGCGACGCCCATCAGGTGCCGGCCGGTTCTGCCCTGGCGGTGGACCGCGACGGCTTCGCGGCGGCGGTGACAGCGCAACTGATGGCGCATCCGAACATCACAATCGATCGACGTGAAGTGGCCGGCCTGCCCCCTGCAGAGTGGGACAATGTGATCGTCGCCACTGGGCCCCTCACCTCTCCGTCCATGGCTGAGGCGATTGCAGCACTGACGGGCGAAGGCTCGCTATCCTTCTTCGATGCTATCGCCCCGATCGTGCATCTGGAAAGCATCGACATGGGCGTGGCCTGGCGGCAGTCACGCTACGACAAGGTCGGCCCGAGCGGCGACGCCGCCGCCTACATCAACTGCCCGATGGACCGCGAGCAGTACGAGGGCTTCATCGACGCCCTACTGGCCGGACCAAAGGCCGAATTCAAAGACTGGGAGAACGTCCCCTATTTCGACGGCTGTTTGCCGATCGAGGTCATGGCTGAGCGCGGCCGCGAGACCCTGCGCCATGGACCGATGAAGCCGGTTGGCCTGACCAATCCACGCTACCCGACCGTCAAGGCCCATGCCATCGTGCAACTACGGCAGGATAATGCGCTCGGCAGGCTGTGGAACATGGTGGGCTTCCAGACCAAGCTGAAGCACGGGGCGCAGTCTGATGTGTTCCGCATGATTCCGGGTCTGAAGGACGCTCAATTCGCAAGGCTTGGCGGGCTGCACCGCAACACCTTCCTCAACAGCCCCAAGCTGCTCGACCGCCAGCTCCGGTTGAAAGCGGCACCGCGAATGCGCTTCGCCGGTCAGGTCACGGGCGTGGAGGGCTATGTCGAGAGCGCCGCGATTGGCCTGCTGGCGGGCCGGTTGGCTGCGGCCCAGGCGCTCGGTGGCGATCTGGAGGTCCCTGGCCCCACAACCGCCCTTGGTGCCCTGGTCGACCACATTACCGGCGGCCACCTACTCAATGGTGGAAGCTTCCAGCCCATGAATATCAACTACGGCCTGCTGCCGCCGATGGAGACTCCACGCAAGGATGCGGACGGCAAGACGATCCCGCTCAAGATGCGCGGCCGGGCCAAGAAGCGCTTGATGAGTCTGCGGGCATTGCAGGATTTGGACGGCTGGCTGGCAGGCTGATGGCCGCTAATGAGCCTTCGGGATCAGGCCGAGCGGGATAGCCCAATAACCGGTTCTAGATCCGCCCCGTCGCAACCGACCAAACCAGTCTGAGCCGTTTCAGCACGGGATTGCGTATGTGCCCAATCGCTAGCGGTAATACCGCCGGGAAGGCATCAGCAGAAAGCTGGCTGGCCGTGAAGTGTGGTGGCGTGGCAGGGTCCAGTAACAGGGCCGCGGCATGCACCACGGGGCTCTCGGCTTTGCTGGCCACCGGACCCGATTCCAGCTCATCGATGCGGCTGTCGATCATGGCTTCCAGCAGCTCGCGCGGCAAATTACGGCGCTGAATGGCTTGCGCCAGGGCCGCCACCGCCGGGTGATAGCGCACAGGATCACCGCCATAGACTTCGTCCAGTGCCTCGCGCCACCACGTCAGGCGGATTTCAGCGAGCAAGGGCGTGGAAGTCACCCGCCCCGCCCGCGCCAGTTCATAGTCGAAAGCATAAAGCGCAATTAGGTCAGCGCGCTGCTCTGGATCCGCGACGAAGCGGGTGGCAAGCCAGCGGTCGTTGTCGACCCGCCGGATGAGGGCGTCGAGGTCCTCAGCCGGCGGGGCCGTCTCGTCAGTCAACCGGGATCAGCCGAACAGGGTCTGCTGCATGGTCATGGCGGTGAGCATAGGCAGCGACAGGAGCAGGTTGGTACGCGAAGCCAGCATGGCGATGCGGGCGGACTTGGCCTTGGTCTCGGCGTCAGCCTCCACAATGCCCAGGGCACGCTTCTGGTTCGGCCAGATGATGCCCCAGACGTTCAGGAACATGATCAGAGCCAGGTAAACACCCACGCCCATCAGGGCGTACTGACCGTCGACGTTTTTCACAAAACCGCCGGCGACGCCGAAGCTCAGAACGTTCATCGCATAGTCGCCGCCGCGCAGGCCAAGTATGCCAAAGCCGCAGATCACCGTGAACAGCGCCGCCCAGCGGAACCAGAACAGTGCCTCAGGAGCGATATACTTGCCGATCGCAGGCTTCAGCTCAGCGGGAATATCGGGCATTTTGCGGATTTGGACGAAATTGAAATAGTACAGAATGCCGATCCAGAGGATGCCGAAGAACACGTGAATCCAGCGAAAGACGGCCTGGTAGAAGCTGCCGGAAAAGCCGGCCGGGTTGTGCATCCCGTAACCGATGATCATGACCAGGGCGAGCAGGACGCTCAGCACCATGGTGTTACGGAAATCGCTCAGAATCTTGGCCATGCCGGTGCCCCCTTCGGACGGTTCGAAGAGACGATAGTAGGACGATTGGCCCGTAAGAGCTAGACCGCGATCAGGGCGCAGGCCAGGCGTCGCCCTTCCGAGGCCAGCAAATTATAGGTCCGCGCCGCAGCGTCGGTGGTCATGAACTCGAAACCCAGGCCAGCGGCGGCGACGGCATCGCGTACGGAGCGCGGCGGCAGGCTCTGCACCGGCCCTGTGCCCAGCAGCACGAACTCCACCGTCCCGGCTGCGGCTTGAAGAACCGGCGCGAAATCGTCGGCGGTGAGTGACTCCAGCGACTTTAAGCCCCAGGACTGCACGATGTCATCGATGATCAGCAGCGAGCCTTCACGGCGCAGGCCGCCGATGCGGAAACCCCCGCCACCCATGGCGTCGATGGAGGGCGGCTGGCGCACGGCAGACTGGCCTTACCGACCGGCGGCGGGTAGAGGTTCGGCCGCATCGTCGTTGCGGCGCACACCCCAAATCAGGATCAGCGGCAAGGCGACATAGACCGACGAGTAGGTGCCGATCAGGATGCCGAAGGTCATGGTGAAGACCAACGGGAACAGCACCGGCCCGCCAAACATCAGGCAGCCGCCCAGCGCCAGCAGCGCCGTCGAGCCGGTGATAATGGTGCGGCTCAGCCGTTCATTTTCTGACAGGTCGATGATCTCGCGCAGCGGCTTGGTCTTGTACTTGCGTAGGTTTTCCTTGAGCCGGTCGAAGGTGATGACCTTCTCGTTCATCGAATAACCGATCACGGTCAGCAGCGCGGCGATCGAGGTCATGGAGAACTCGATACGCAGGAAGCTCAGCAGACCCAGCGTCAAGATGATGTCGTGGAACACCGCCACCACGGCACCCAAGCCGAACTGCAGCTGGAACCGGAACCAGATGTAGCCAAGCATCAGCAGCAGAGCGAGACCCAGCGCCCAAATGCCGGAAACGAACAGCTCGCCCGACACCTTGGGCCCAACCACCTCGACGCGCTTGAACTCAATGCCTGGATACTGGGCGGAAAGTTTGCTCTCGAAGGCCTTGGCCTCTTCTGTGGCGCTCTGACCGGCTGCCGGCATGAAGCGCAGCATGGCGGAGTTCGGCGCGCCAAAGCCCTG
>CAISYT010000179.1 GCA_903889785.1 uncultured Caulobacterales bacterium | reverse complement strand
GGACCTCGCCGGGGCTGCGGCGCAGGTGATCGCTTGCCGCCTCGTGCCAATGCAACGGCAGGCGCGCTCCGGCCAGAAGCAGCAACAATTGGTCGTCGCCCGCACAGGCCTGCGCCGCCCGCGTCCCGAACCCGCCTTCCAAGCGAACAAAGCCTGCCCCGGCATCGTCCGACACCTCGAACAGCACCTCGTCCGCATTGGCGGGGGCCGCCACCGTCACGCGCTGAACAACGCCATCGACCGCGCCAGGCACAAGGTCGGCCAGGGTGCCCGCCAGGGCGGCGGGGAAGTTATTGGCAAACACCACGGCGCGGATCATGGTTTCTTCCATCGTCTGAACCGAGCCGCGCGGTCAAGCAGGGACCCAGCCTGGAGATCGACCGGGTTTAGCGGCCTAACGCGAGAATACCCCAACCAGCTCCACATGCGGCGACCACAGGAATTGGTCGACAGGCAACAGACGCTGCAACACGAACCCGGCGTCTGTCAGGATACGGGCGTCGCGAGCGAAGGTCGCAGGGTTGCAAGACACCCCCAAAGCCAGTGGAACCTTTGATTGGGTGATCTGAATGGCCTGTTCCGCCGCCCCAGCGCGCGGCGGGTCAAACACGACGGCGTCCATCTTCGCCATTTCCTGGGCCAGCAACGGCCGGCGGGCAAGGTCGCGGGTCTGCACCTCGATGGCCTTTAAGCCCAGTGCGGTAGCCCGAGCAGAGGCCAAGGCCTTGATGGCCAGTTCGGCGCTATCGATGGCCAGGACGCTCGCTTTCATAGCCAGCCGCAGGGCGAAGGCCCCTATACCGCAGTACAGATCGGCCACCTTGTCGGCACCGGCAACCGACGCGACCACGAAATCCGCCATGATGGCCTCTGCAGCCGGAACCGCTTGCAAGAACGCGCCAGGGGGCAGGGCCACGATGGCCTGCCCGACCCGCACCATGGGGGTGCGCGCACCGTACATCATGTCTCCGGCCAGGGTGACGCGGGCAAAGTCGGCCGCCGCGGCGGTTTCGGCGATGCGCATGCGAGCGTCGGCGGAAAGCCCGCCGCTTTTCGCCTCCACGCCGGTGATGTCGATGTCTATGCCGGTCTCAGTCAGGGTGATGTGCAGCGTCGGTGCAGACTTTGGATGTTCGAACAGCGGCGCGGCCAAGGCCGCCAGTGCCGGAAAGGCGGCAACCAGGCGTGGGTCACTGACCGGACAGGCAGTGATCGGAACCAGGTCCCACGACCGGCGCGCCTTGAAACCAAGCTTGGCGGCGTAATGGGTACCGCGCCGAGCGTGTAGCGCCAGACGCCGCCGCGAGCCGGGCTGCACACCGAAGGCCGGTAGAATTTCAGTCTCGATCCGCTCGCGCCACAGGGCCAAGCGAATCTGCTCGGCCTTCCAGGCCAGGTAGGGCGCGTGGTCCCAGTGCTGCATGGCGCAACCACCGCAGGTGCCAAAGTGCGCACACGACGGCTCAACGCGTTGCGGGCTGGGCGTCAGCACCGCCTCGACAGCGCCCCGAGCGCCTGAAACCATGGCTAAGACGCGCTCGCCAGGCAGGGTCAGGGGCACGAAAACACCATTGGCGCAAAGGCCATCGCCCTGAGCACCAACGGTCTCGATCAGCAGTTCAGCCTGGGCTCCCCGCTTGCCGGAGCCTTGGGTCGGGCGGGTCTGGGGGCGTCGGATGCGGGATTTCCCTTCGGCCAAGGCCATTAAAGGATAGGGGCGAAGGTTCGCCTGGAAGTTGAACGAAGATGAACAAGCCGCTCAACCAGCGTTCAGTTTAAATGCCCATGCCCTAATTCCACCTCGGCGAATGCGAAAGCGGCAAAAGGAACGAGTCCATGAAAGCAATTATCACGCTGACCGGGGCCGCCGCCATGGCTGCGTCGATGATTGCCGTAACCGTGACGGCGCCTAACACCCAACGGGCCGAAGCTTATCAACCCCCTGTTCAGTAGAGCCTTTTCATTTCAGTCGAGGAATCTTGCATGACCGGTGTCACCATCGCCAAGGGACTGGCCAGTCTTGCCGTAGTCGGGGCCATCCTGGCCGCCAATACCGTGGCCCAGGCCCAGCCCGCCACGAACAACAGCTACTACTATGACCCGTGCCGCCGTGATCAGGTGCAGCGCGGCACGACAGGGGGAATCCTGGGTGCCATCATTGGAGGGGTTATCGGCGATACCGTCGCCGCTAATCCGGCCAAGACCGAAGGCGCTGGCATAGGTGCCCTGATTGGTGCCGCGGTCGGCTCTGGCGTTGGTCAAGACAGTGACGCCTGCATCCCGGCCTACAGCGCCGGTACCGGCTACAGCCTGCACTATGCGGCCCGTGTCCAAGGCGGTTACTACGACGCGCCTCAAGCCTATTACGCCCCACCGCCGCCGGCCTATTATTACGCACCCACGCGCCGTCACCGCGGTTACGGTCGAGGCTACGGATACCGCTATCCGCAGGCGTATGTGGCTCCGCCGGTCAGTGACCGCTACAGCGACGGCCGCCGTTAGACCTTCGTCGCCCAAAGCAGGAATTCTCGGTTGCCATCGCCGCCGAGGATCGGGCTTTCGGCGGTCTGCCGTAAGGTCCAGCCCTGGTCAGAAATCCAGGCCATAGCCTTGGCCAAGGCGGCGTCCTGCACATCTGTGTCGCGGACAATGCCGCCCTTGCCGACACCTTCGGGGCCCGCACCCTCGAACTGGGGCTTCACCAAACAGACCAGGTCCGCTTCCGACGCAGCCAAATCCAACGCAGGTGCAAGCGCCTTGGCCAGGCCGATGAAACTGAGGTCGCAAACGATCAAACTGGGCGGCGGGTCGATCAACTGAGCGTCGAGGTTGCGCACATCGGTGCCCGATAGCTCGATCACGCGCGGATCATCGGCTAGTGTGGGATGCAGTTGGTCGCGCCCGACATCGACGGCAAATACGCATTCGGCCCCGCGCTGCAGGCAAACCTCGGTGAAGCCGCCCGTCGAAGCGCCAAGGTCCAGCACGATCCGGCCCGCGACGACGACAGGCCACAGCGCCAGTGCGTGATCCAGCTTCACGCCGCCCCGGCCGACCCAGGGATGGGCGGCGCTGCCCGTCAGAACGGCATCCTCTTCGAGCATGGCAGCCGCCTTGGCGACCACATGGCCGTTTGCCGTGACGGTCCCGGCCTCAATGGCGGCGCGGGCCTTGGCGCGGCTATCGAACAAGCCGCGCGCCACCAGCAGCAGGTCGGCGCGCTGGCGAGCCACTAACTCAGCGAACCCAGTCGCGCGAAGGCGGCGTCTAGCTTGGTCTTGGCGGCCAAGGTCTCTTCCAGCTTCTCGCGGGTTTCGTCGACCACCTCTTCCTTGGCGCGCGCCAAGAAGTCGGGGTTGGAGAGCCTCTTGCTGTTGCGCTCGACCTCGGCGTCGAGGGTGGCAAGCTCCTTGGTCAGGCGAGCGCGCTCGGCGGCCAGGTCGATAAACTGGGCAATGCTCAAGGCGGCCGTGGCCTCGCCGGCCAGGAACGGCACGGCACCCTCGGGTGCAGCCGCAGCTTCCTGTGCGTCGCTAAGCCGACCGAGCGAGACAATCAGATCATGATGGAGAGCCAAGCGCTGGCGGCTCTCAACACCCGCGCCGCTGATGGTCAGTAGAGGGCGGGCCGAGGGCGGCACATTCATTTCAGAACGCACGGCGCGCACGTCACCGATCAGGCCGGTGAGCCAGCCAATCTCGGCCTCGGCTTCCGTATCGGCGAAGCTGTCCGGCAGGTTGGGCCAGGCGGTGGCGATCAACAGCCGGTCAGGCTTGGGGCCAAATTCGGCGACCTTGTCCCACAGTTCTTCGGTGATGAAGGGCATGACAGGATGCAACAGCTTGAGGGCCAGATCGAGCGTCCAGGCCGCCATACAGCG
>CAISYT010000178.1 GCA_903889785.1 uncultured Caulobacterales bacterium | reverse complement strand
CGCCATTCTGGCGTAACCTTATCATCACAGTAATCGTGGCCGCTGTGTCCGGCTTTGCAGGCGCACGCCTGGGGGCGATCCGCAGCCAGCAGCAGCACGCGGCCATGTCAGCCCAGGTCACGCTGCGCCAGACGGTCGACGCGATGTTGATGCGCGATTTCGACCTGACGGCCGATCAGAAATCCAAGGTTGCCGCTATTGACGCCGAATACACCCGCCAGAACAACCGGGTGTTGTCTCAGTTGAAGATCACCAATGCAGAATTGGCCGGTGCGCTGTCAGACGACATGACGCTGAACACCATGACCCAGGTCTATATTCGCAAGATCGAGGAAAACGTCGGTCTGATGCAGACAGCGACGATCACTTACATCATCGACATCCGCAATATTCTGACCCCGGAGCAACGCCAACTCTATGACGAGCGGATCATCCGGGCCTTGATGCGGGACGCGCCTTGATGAGCCCCGCCTGATGAATGAGGACTGCGCGCTCGTCGAACGGGTGCTGCACGGGGACCGGAGCGCCTACGGCCAACTTATGGCTCACCACAAGGGCTGGCTGTACCGGTTCATCCGTCGTCACACCGCCACCATCGAAGACGCCGAAGAAATCGTCCAAGAAACCTTTGCCTCGGCGTGGCGCGCCTTGCCACGCTACCATCCCGAGCGTCCGTTTGACATCTGGCTACGCCGCATAGCGCTCAACAAGTGCCGCGACCTTGGTCGGAAACAGACCCTGCGCCGCACCGTATTCATGATCACCCACCCTTTCGCCGACTCAGAGGAGCGCGTGCCCGCCTTGGTACCTACCGCTGACACCGCGATGATTGCCGCCGAGTCCCTGGGCAAACTCCACGCCGCCATAGCCCGACTACCTGCCAACCTGCGCGAGCCCCTGGTGCTGACCGCGCTGCAAGGGATGAGCCAAAAGGAAGCCGCAGAAATCCTGCATACAAAGGTCAAGGCGGTTGAAAACCGCGTCGCGCACGCCCGCGCGAAGCTGGCGGCCATGCTCGATGCTGGCCAAGTGCAGGACGTAAGCGAGGTGCGCCGCGAAAGCGGCGGCTAGCCTTCGCAACGCAGTTTTTGAGGAGCCTAGACGTCCACCGCTGCATCTAGCGCGTTAGCCTGGATGAATTCTCGGCGGGGTTCGACCAGTTCGCCCATCAACCGCGAGAACATGCCGTCGGCGTCGTCGGCGTGGTTGACCCGCACCTGCAGCAGGGTACGGGCGTCGGCATCCAGGGTGGTTTCCCACAGCTGGTCGGCATTCATCTCACCCAGGCCCTTATAGCGCTGGATGGCTAGGCCCTTGCGGCCAGCCGCCAGTACCGCGGCGGCTAAGTCGAGCGGACCACGAATGGTGTCGGTCTTATCCTTGCGGCGATAGAGCGCCGGTCGGGCGAAAATCTTGGCCAGTTCCACAGATCGCTCCGCCAGGCGACGCGCATCTGCAGCGTGCAGGGTCTGGTCGTCCAGCACCAGGCGCTCGGTCACCCCGCGCTTTACGCGGCTGAAGTCGTAGCCCGTTCCGACACGCGCACCGCTCCAGCGGCCTTCAGATTCCTGAGCGTAGAGGTCCATGCGAGCCGCTGCAGCCTCGACATTGGGCTTGTCGCCGAACAGTCCGGCCAAGGCCGCCTGTTCGATAGCAAAGGCCGGGGCGCGGGTGGCAAGACGGTCGATATGGGCCTTCGCCGTGCGGGCCTGTTGCACCATGGCGGCGAGGTCCGCACCGGTCAGCCGCTCGCCGGTGGAAAGGTCAAGCTCAGCGCCATCAACGCCCTCCTCGACCAGGAAGGCTTCCATCTCAGAATCGTCCTTGAGATAGCGCGAAGACTTACCCTTGGTCGCTTTGTAGAGCGGCGGCTGGGCAATGTAGATGTAGCCGCGCTCAATCAGCTCGGGCATTTGCCGGTAGAAGAAGGTCAGCAACAGGGTGCGGATGTGGGCGCCGTCGACGTCGGCGTCGGTCATCAGCACGATCTTGTGGTAGCGCACCTTGTCGGCATTGAACTCGTCACGGCCGATGCCCGCGCCCAGGGCCATGATCAAGGTCCCAACCTGCTCGGAGCCCAGCATCTTATCAAAGCGGGCCCGTTCGACATTCAGTATCTTGCCGCGCAGGGGCAGAATAGCTTGGTTCTCGCGGTTACGCGCCTGTTTGGCGCTGCCGCCGGCGCTGTCGCCCTCGACGATGAACAACTCGGAAAGCGCCGGATCTTTTTCCTGGCAGTCGGCCAGCTTGCCCGGCAGTGAGCTGATATCCAGCGCGCTCTTGCGCCGGGTCAGGTCGCGCGCCTTACGGGCGGCCTCGCGGGCCTGAGCTGCCTCGCCGATCTTGGCGATGATCAGCTTGGCCTCGACGGGGTGTTCCTCAAGCCAGGTCGACAGGGCCTCGGCGACGAGGTTCTCCACCGCTGGGCGCACTTCAGAACTGACCAGCTTATCCTTGGTCTGGCTGGAGAACTTGGGGTCCGGGACCTTGATCGACAACACGCAGGTCAGGCCCTCGCGCGCGTCCTCTCCGGTGAAGGCCACCTTCTCCTTGCGACCGGCAGCGCTATCAGCATAGGCACCGATTACCCGCGTCAGGGCGGCGCGAAACGCCGCCAGGTGGGTGCCGCCATCCCTCTGCGGGATGTTATTGGTGAAGCAGAGCATAGTCTCGTGGTAGCCGTCGTTCCACTCCAGGCTCATATCGACCTCGACCTTGTCGCGGCGGCCGCGCACAGTGATCGGGTCGCGGATAATCGCGGTCTTGGCGCGATCCAGATGGCGCACGAAGGCCTCTACTCCACCCTCGTAGGTCAATATCTCTTCGAACGGCTCGGCGTAGCGGAAATCGCGGAAATAGATCACCACCCCACTATTGAGGAAGGCCAGCTCGCGCAGCCTGTGATCCAGAGTTTTGCGATCAAAATCGATGTGGCTGAAGGTGCCGTCGTCAGGGCCCACGCGCAGGGACGGCATAAAGGTGACTTCGGTGCCGGTCAGGAATGCGCCGTTCTCGCGCAGGGGCGCATCGCCTGTGACCTTCAGCGAGGTAACCGCATCGCCGCGCTCAAAGCGCATCTGATGGGCCTTGCCGTTGCGATAGATCTTCAGTTCGAGGAAATCGCTCAGAGCATTGACGACACTGACGCCGACCCCGTGCAGACCGCCGCTGACCTTGTAGCTGTTCTGGTCGAACTTACCGCCGGCGTGCAGCTGGGTCATGATGACCTCGGCGGCGGAAACGCCCTCGCCTTCGTGCATGTCGACCGGGATACCGCGCCCATCATCGGTGATTGTGGCGCTGCCGTCGGCGTTGAGGATTACCTCAACCTTGGTGGCGTGGCCGGCCAGGGCTTCATCGATAGCATTATCGACCACCTCATAGACCATGTGGTGCAGGCCGCTGCCGTCGTCGGTGTCGCCGATGTACATGCCCGGCCGCTTGCGCACGGCGTCCAGGCCCTTCAGCACCTTAATCGAATCCGCGTCGTAGTCGCTCGGGGCGTCGCTCGGGCGGTCGGACTCAGGAATTTCGTCGCTCATTCAGTCTTCCAGAATTGTCGGGCCGGCGGCATCAACGCGCACCATAAGCGCCCGGCCCTTAAGATGGTCGAACAGCGCCTGGTCCGTGCCGGTCATGAAAGACTGCAGGCCGAGCGCCGCGATTTCGTCCGCCAGCGCCTCCCGGCGACGGGCGTCGAGATGGGCCGCCACCTCGTCTAGTAATACTACAGGATTCGGGGTGTCTTTTGCACGCGATAATCGCGTCGCCTGGGCCAAAACCAGATTGAGAATCAAAGCTTTCTGCTCGCCGGTGGAGCATTCGGCGGCGGGGCGGCCGTGGGTGGCATGGATCACGTCGATATCCCCGCGATGCGGACCGGCCAGAGCCCTGCCCGCAGCGGCGTCACGGGCTCGGGCGGCAGCCAGATTGGCCGTCAGGGCCTCCCGGTCGGTGGCACCAAATTCGCCCGCTAAGGCAACCTGCGCCTTGGGGAAGGCGCTACCGGTCCGCGCTTCAATCTCTGCCCGAAGAGCATGGACGGTGCGGGTACGGGCCACCACCATCAGGGCCCCTGCCTCGCCCATCCGCGCCTCCAGGGCCGATAGCCAGGCCGGGTCGGGATCTTCCTCGGCCAACAGCCGGGTGCGCTCGCGCATGGCCGTATCGTAAGCGCCGACATGGGCGGCATGATCGGGTTCGGCAGCGAAGACCAACCGATCGAAAAAGCGACGCCGCTCTCCCGCGCTCTCCAAGAATAGCCGGTCCTGCGCCGGGGTCAGCCACATTGGGCGGACGTGCTCCGCTAACCGCGCCGGAGGGGCGCTGACCCCGTCAACCCGGACCGTCCGCCGCGAAGCGCCACCGGCCTCTATGCCCGTACCCAGCTGGATCGGGCCACCTTCGCCACCTTCAAGGACCGCCGATATGGCCCAGGCCCGCCCGACGGCTTCCCCGGGCAGGCGGCGGCCGAGATCGGCAATCGCCGCGCCGCGCAAGCCACGCCCCGGCGACAAAAGGCTGATCGCCTCCAGCAGGTTGGTTTTACCCGCCCCGTTTGGTCCAAAAAGCACCACGCTACGCCCAGCCAAGGCCAGGGGTGCGCGCTCATAGGAGCGGAAATCGGTCAGGGTCAGAGACAGGAGGGCGGACACTACCCCTCCATGATTGGGATTGGGATCAAACCCGCAGCGGCATCAGCACGTATTTTACCCCAGCATCGGCCGGGTCGATGACCAGGGTCGGCGACGCCGGATCAGCAAAGCGGAATTCCGCTGTATCGCCTGTGATCTGGCCGGCGACATCCAGCAGGTAGCGGGCGTTAAAGCCGATCTCGAACGGCTCGCCGTCGTAATCGACTTCCAGTTCCTCTACGCCCTGGCCGGCTTCCATGTTGCGCACGGTCAGGATGATGCGGCCACTTTCCACGGCCATCTTCACAGACCGCGACTTCTCCGCCGAGATGGTGGCCACCCGGTCAACCGCCTGGGCGAACAGACCGTTGTCCAGCGTCATGATGCGAGTGTTCTCACGCGGGATCACCCGGGCATAGTCCGGGAAGGCGCCGTCGATCACCTTGCTGGTCAAGGCGCCGGCACGACCAAATTCGAACCGCACCTTCTGTGGGCTGATCTGCAACTCGATGCTCTCGCCAGCGTCTTCCAGCAGGCGGCGGGCCTCCTGCACGGTCTTACGCGGTACGATCACGCCCGGCGCGCCAACCGCGCCCCCTGGGGCCGGCATCTCGGCCAGGGCCAGACGATGGCCATCGGTGGCCACGGCGCGCAGCAGGGCAACCCCATTCTCGACTACCGTGTGCAGGTAGAGGCCGTTCAGATAGTAGCGCGTCTCCTCGGTGGAGATGGCGAAGCGCGTCTTGTCAATCAGCCGGATCAGGTCGCCGGCGTCGAGGGTCATTCGGTCGGCCATGCCTTCCGAACTCATCACCGGGAAGTCGCCCGCCGGCAGCACAGGCAGGTTGAACCGCGAGCGGCCAGCCTTGATTTGCAGGCGAGGGTCATCGCCATTGTAGCTCAGCTGCACATCACTGCCTTCCGGCAGTTTACGGACGATTTCGTAAAGGGTGTGGGCGGGTGCGGTGATCTGGCCCGGAACATCAACCTGCGCCATGCCGTCGTCGACAATTTCCATGTCTAGGTCGGTTGCCGAGAAGGCCACAGACTCGCGGCTGGCCGACAACAGGACGTTCGACAGGATCGGGATGGTGTTGCGTCGTTCAACCACGCTCTGCACATGCCCCAAGGCCTTCAGCAGCGCCGCCCGTTCGATGGTCAGGTTCATCCCGTAAAGCCCAGTCCAGCGCCCCGGCCGTGCGAATCGCCCAGCCGTCAACGCTTAGTGTGAAGGAGTTATAAGTTTAACGATATTGCCCGACAGCGAAAGCGTTTAGGCCTTTGTATCCACAGCGTGATCGCCTTCCCCACCGGGTGACGGGCTATAGGGGTTGGAAGTCACCGGTTCAGCCTGGGCCGCGCCCGTAGACCCCTTTGCCGCGACCGCCACCATGGCCGGGCGAACAATGCGCCCGAACAGTTCATAGCCAGCCTGCAAAGTCTGCAACACCGCGCCGGCGGCCACCGTATCGCTGGGCTGCTCCATCACAGCCTGATGCTGGTGTGGGTCGAACTTGGCACCGGCGGAGGGGTCGACCTTTTTGAGCCCATTGCGCTCAAACGCGGCAGCCAATTCCTTATCGGTCATCTCGATACCGGTCAGCAAGGCCTTCAGCGCCGGATTAGTCTCATCGGCGGTCGCAGACGTCAGGGCGCGCGACAGATTGTCGGCCACGCCCAGCAGGTCGCGCGCAAACTTCTGAATCGCAAACGCTCGGGCGTCGTTGGCCTCACGCTCGGCGCGACGTTTGGTGTTCTCGGCGTCGGCGGCGAAACGCAGCACCTGTTCCTTCAGGCCCGCCACCTCGGCTTCCAGGGCGGAAATCAGCACGCCATCCGACTGCGCATCCTGCGCCTCGTCTTCGGTCAGGGCGTCCTCGGCTTCTGGAAAATCAGTCTCTTCAGTCATAAAGCCCTCATCCGTCGATCAGTCGGCCCAGAACCTTGGCGGTATAGTCCACCAACGGGATCACCCGGGCATAGTTCAAACGCGCCGGACCGATCACGCCAATCGCCCCCAGCACCTTCTGCTTGCCCGACATATAGGGCGCCGCGATCACGGCGGAACCCGAAAGCGAAAACAACCGTGATTCTGCGCCAATAAAAATGCGCACGCCCTGCGCATCCGCCACGTTGTCGAGCAGGCCGATAAGCTGCTCCTTCTGTTCTAGATCGTCGAAGAGCATGCGCACGCGGTCGAGGTCGGCCACCGCCGAATCTGCAAGCAGGTTGGCATGGCCGCGCACGATCAGGGCCCGCTCTGCCTCGCCACCGCCGCCCCAGGCCGCCAGCCCCTGTTCGACAAGGCGGGCAGCGGTCTGGTCCAACTCGCGCCGTGCCACGTCAAGCTCGCCCCGCGCTTCCAGCCCCGCCTCGCCGAGCGTGCGACCGCGTAGGCGTAAATTCATAAAGTTAGACGCTTCCGTCAGGGCCGAGGGCGTCAAGCCAGGCGGATGGGGCATAAGGCGATTTTCGACCGAGCCATCCTCAAACACCATCACCGCAAGGGTCTGGTCGGGGCTCAGGGCTACAAACTCCACATGCTTGACCCCACCGTCGCGCGCCGGGGCGGTGACGACCCCTGCGCCTGACGCCAGGCCCGAAAGGATCGAACTGGCCTCGGTCAAGGCCTCATCGAGCGAGCGGCTCTTGGCATAGAGACGCGCCTCGATGGCCCGCTGCTCCGCCTCGCCAAGATCGCCGACCTCTAACAAACCGTCGATAAATAGGCGCAGGCCCGCGTGGGTGGGTGCCCGCCCGGCGCTGGAATGCGGTGCCCCCAGCAGGCCCAGCTGTGCCAGATCGTGCATGGTATTACGGATCGAGGCCGAACTGAGCTTGAACCCGCTCAGGGTCATGGCCTGCGACAAGGTGGCTGATCCCACCGGGTCGCCCGTTTCCAAATAGGATTCGACAATGCGCCGGAAAATATCGCGGGCGCGGCCGTCCAGCTCCGGCAGAGGCAGTGCGGGCGTGGAAAGCAGGCTCATGGGTCTAGGTTCAGTGGACGGGAATAGCCTAACTAGGATAAGCGCCGTCCGTCCCCAAACCTACAGGCTTTCCGATGCGACCATCAAAACGCGTGCCCAACCAACTCCGCCAGGTGATTTTCGAGACCGGTGTGAACCGTTATGCGGAGGGATCATGCCTGATCAGCTTCGGCCACACCAAGGTACTGGTCACCGCCAGTATTGAGGAGGGCCTGCCAAGCTGGCTGCGGGGCAAGGGCCGGGGCTGGGTTACCGCCGAATACGGCATGCTACCGCGCGCCACCCACACTCGGGCGCGGCGTGAGGCCGCGGCCGGCAAGCAGAGCGGCCGAACTCAGGAAATCCAGCGGCTGATCGGGCGATCCCTGCGGGCAGTCGTGGACATGAAGGCCCTGGGCGAGCGCCAGGTGTTGATCGACTGCGACGTGGTCCAGGCCGACGGCGGCACCCGCACAGCCGCCATCACCGGGGCCTGGGTTGCCCTGCGGCTGGCGCTGAGCGGCCTGTTGAAATCAGGTGCCCTGACCGTGGACCCGCTGGTGGGCCAGGTGGCGGCGGTGTCTTGCGGAATCTTCAAGGATACGCCGGTGCTCGACCTCGACTATGACGAAGACAGCGATGCCGAAGCCGACAGCAACTTCGTGCTGACCAACGACGGCCGCATTGTCGAGATCCAGGCCACGGGCGAGAAGCGCGGTTTTTCTGTCGAAGAGTTCGATGCCCTGTTCGGTCTGGCCCGCGCCGGCACGCAGGAACTATTCGCCCTGCAGCGGGCGGCTGTAGGCTAGAACGAAAGCATAAGCGACGACGACAGCACTGTCTGGTCTTGGCTGGGTGCCTGGCCCAAGCGCTGCCGATCGGCGCGAGCGGCCTCGACGATGATGACAGCGTTCTTCACGGGCCTTCCGACTTTGTCCCGCAGTGTGACTTTAAGGTCGGCCACATGCACGATGCCCGCGAACCAGCGGCTCGCGGCGATGCAGATGGCGGATATCATACGCATGGCCCGTTCCTTCGCGGAAAGGGATGACATTCCGGTGGATCGTCAAAATTCTAAGGTGCCGAATTCCTCAGTGAGGGCGCGGTCGCCGCATAAAGGCGGATGCGAGGGCGATCATCGCAATCATTGCGCCCATAGCGTAAAGCCCCAGCGTGAACCCCCCGGTCGCATCGCGCAGCACACCCACCAACACCGGACCGATCGCTGAGACCGCACCGATCAAGCACGTGAGGGCGAAGATCTCCAGATTGTGGCGCGGTCCATAAAACTCCAGCAGGAGAACCGTGACCGCCAAGACCGTCAGGCCAAAACCAAGGCCGATCCCGGCCGCATAGACCAGAATGGCCGCCTCGCCTTGTCCGTACCCCAAAGCCATTGAACCGGCGGCGAGTAAGACTTGACCCAGAACAAGCAGGCGACGCGGATCAATCCGTTCGGCGAGGACACCGGCGGCAAGGCGGGCGATCATGGCAAGCCCACCCTCAAGGCTCAGCGCCAGACCGGCGGCGGCGGGCGTGACGCCCCGCTCGGTGAGGTGCGCCACCGAAAGGCCGGCGGCCACCGATCCAGCCAGCAGATGGCTGAAGTAGGCCGCCAGCAAGACGTAGAACTGCGGCGTCTGCAGAGCCTGGGCGACGCTGAAATCTTTGGCTGGGGTCGTGTCGACCTCAGGTCGTTCCACCGGTGCCGGTGCCTCGACCCGGCCGATCAACAGCACGGCGGCGATTCCGACCACGGCCGCCAGCACCGCCTGTAGCACCCAATAGTCGCGCCAATTGGCCCCGTCTGATCCAGCCCAGTGTTGGGCCATCAGCGGCCCCGCAACGCCGCCAAGGGCACCGAGGGTGAAATAGACTCCAAAGGCCATGGCCTTGCGGGTGAACAGCTGGCCGATCGCATGCGTGCCGGGGATCAGAGCCATCATCTGGAAGCCGGCACCGCATAACGCGGCCCCAAGCAAGTACACCGGAAGGCTTTCAGCATAGGCAAAACCCAGTAGGCCCAGCACCATCACGCCAGACCCTGCAAGCAAGGTGGTCCGCAGGCCGAAACGCCGGATCATCGCCGCAGGAAACCAAGACGAGGCGCCCGTCGCCGCACCCATCAGGGTGAACCCCAACCCCGCCTCGCCCCAGGTCCAGTGCAGGTCTCGCACCATTGCCGGCAGCATGACGCCCAATGAGGAATAGGTCGCCGCCGTGATCAGAAACAGGATCAGGCTCAAGGCTCCATGGACCAGCCACGGTCTCCATCGCGCAGACTGGATCACTTGGGCATACATTTCTCGGCGTAGGGTCAGAAACGCCGCTTCAGCGAAAGCCGCCACGCGCGACCTCGGCCAGGCACAGCCCCTAGGTTCGCGTAAACGTCAGCGTCAGGCGTGAAGTAGAGGGTGTCGAACAGGTTGTCGATGTTGGCCTGGGCGGTCCAATCGCCTCGGTCGAGAAAAGCCGACAGATTCATCAAGGCATAGGCCGGATAGCGCACCGCGTTCTGCACGGTACCGGCGGTTCGGCTCGCGTAGCTGACGCCGGCGGTCACGCCCGCACGGCCGTAGCCATGCGCGGCACCGGTATAGCTGGCGTACAGGCTGCCCACCGCATGCGGGATCAGCGTGTATTCATAGTCGCCCGAGCGGCCCGGCAGGCCGTTGAAGGCATAGACCACATAGGCCCCGCCATAGGCCTCGGCCGGAGCGACCTGGGCCACATAGGCGGGAATGTAGGCAAAGGACTTATCAGGCCCCATCACGCGCGTGTGCTGGGTGGCGGCGCTCAGGGTGAAGCTCCAGCGCGGGCTGGCCAGGTAGCGCATTTCCAGCTCTAGACCCTTAGAGCGCGTCCCCTGAACCGCCTGCGGCGGACCACTCAGCAGTTGGGTGCGGCCCTGGCGATAGACCGCCAGCGAACCGGTCAAGGTGCCGCGCAGCAGTTGCCACTTCACCCCCTCTTCAGCGAGGTCGCCGCTGGAAAGCCAGGAATTAGAGGCGATCAAGCCCGTCGGCAGGTCGCCCGCCTGCCCCATCTCCAGGGCGGAGGTATTGGCCAAGGCAATATACGGCATCAGGAGGCCGCCACTGTTCCAAGAAAGCGACGCGGTCCAGCTCCCGTTGGTCCTGGAATCCGAGGCCGCCGACGGAGCATAGGCCAGCACGCCGGTGTCGGTGGAGCGCGCGCTGTAGTGGTCAAGCCGCCCGCCCAGCACGGCATTAATATGGCCGGGCAGGGCCACGTTCGCGGTG
>CAISYT010000177.1 GCA_903889785.1 uncultured Caulobacterales bacterium | reverse complement strand
CGTGCTCGACCAGTTCCTCGCTGTCACCGCCTTGTTCGAGCACCTGTACCAGCTGGCGTAGGCTAGCCAGGGGGTCGCGTCCGCCGTCTGCCTCCATGCCTTCGAGGTCGAAGCCATATGACGCATCCTTATAGCGCCAGTGTGCCGCCACGCCCTCTTCCGCCACTAGGTCCATGGCCTCGGTGCGGATCTGCATCTCAATACGCATGCCCTTTGGCCCCACCACCGTGGTGTGCAACGAACGGTAATTGTTGCGCTTGGGGATCGAGATAAAGTCCTTGAACCGCTCCGGCACGGACGGCCAAGTCTGGTGGATCACCCCCAACGCCCGGTAGCAGTCGTCGGGCGTGTCGACGATCACCCGAAAGGCATAGATGTCGGACAGGTGAGCAAAGCCGATCGACTTGCGCTGCAGTTTGCGCCAGATCGAATAGGGCTGCTTTTCCCGTCCAACCAGCCGGGCCAAAATTCCCGCAGCCGCTAGTTTTGTTGTGATTTCGGTGCTGGCAAGCGCCACCGCCTTGCCTTGCTCGACCCGCAGCACATCCAGCCGCCGGATGATCGCGGTGCGACCAACCGGATTGAGATGGGAGAACGATAGCTCCTCCAGCTCGCTGCAAATGCGATGGCAACCGATCGATCGGGCCAGGGGCGCGTAGATATCCAATGTCTCGCGCGCAATGCGTTCACGCTTGGCGGCACTCTTGATAAATTGCAGCGTCCGCATGTTGTGAAGCCGGTCACACAGCTTGACCAGCAGCACCCGCACGTCCTTAGAAATCGCCAGGATGAACTTGCGCAGATTCTCCGCCTGCCGCTCGTGTTCGACCGACAACTCCAGTTTAGAGAGCTTTGTCACTCCCTCCACCAACTGAGCGATCTCATCGCCGAATAACCGCGTGATATCGGTACGCGTAACCTCGGTGTCCTCGATCACGTCATGTAGCAGGCCTGTAACAATGGTCGCCGTATCCATGCGGTATTCGGTAAGAATGCCCGCCACTTCGATAGGGTGAGCGAAATAGGGATCGCCCGAGGCGCGGGTCTGAGAGCCATGCATGCGCATGGCGTAGACATAGGCTCGGTTCAGCAGGGTCTCATCGGCGGTGGGGTCGTAGGACCGAACTCGCTCGATCAGTTCGTATTGCCGCAGGAACCGGCGCACCGGGTCAGCCGCAGTCTTCGCTGCCGCAAGAGCTGAAGTCACTTTTAGGGTATCACCCTCTGACGGAACATGGGTCGCGGCAGTGGAAACGGGATTCGTGCTTTTAGGCCGGGCGGGCTGATCGCCCGTATCAATAGAGGGGTCTGCGCCGTCTGGGCTCAGTACCGCTCCTCCTGGCCGCCATCACGGTCGCTCTGAAGCGCACGGACCAGCTCCTGCTCGCTCATCTGCATGTGGCTCGGGTCGGCCAGCAGGGCCAGGGTTTCAGCCTCTTCCTCGGCTTCCGAATGCTCATCGACCCGTTGCAGGGTGGTGATGAGATTTTCCTTCAGGCCTTCAGGATCGATTACGTCGTCGGCGATCTCGCGCAGGGCGCAGACCGGGTTCTTATCGTTGTCGCGATCAACCAGCAGCTGGGCACCGGCCGACAGGGCCCGTGCACGATGAGCCGACACCAGCACTAGGCTGAAGCGGTTGGGAACCTTCTCGACGCAATCTTCGACGGTGACGCGGGCCATGAAATCCTCAAACGGGGTTCGACACTCAGAGATAGAGGGTCGCGGCCAAACACGCAACGCGCGGGCCGGTTTATTCGCGGCCGCTATGCCAAAAACCGTCTTAAAGAGCAAGACAAACGCATAATCATACCGGCACGGCGTCGCGCCCCACCGTCGCATACTGCGTCATGTCCGCTGCGGTATCGCCCGTAACCGGGTGGCGCCAGGCCGGTGCGATCTGCGCCAAGGGCCCCACCACGAACAGTCGCTGCGCCGCCCGAGGATGCGGCAGGATGAGATCGGGCGTCTCCATAACGCACTGACCAAAGGCGATTAAATCCAGGTCGAGCGTGCGCGGCGCGTTGCGGAACCCTTCCGTACGCCCAAAATCCCGCTCGACGCCCCGCAGCAGTTCTAGAAGGTCTTGTGGCGGCCGTCCGGTCTCCACAAGAGCAACGCCATTGAGATAGGAGGGCTGAGACGGGTCGGGCCAGGCCGCAGACTGCCACCAGCCAGAACATGCCAGCACCCTCAATCCCTCTTGCGCCAGCCGCGCCACAGCGGCATCCAGCAGCAGAGAACAGGAAGCGAAACGTCCAGGCAGGTTTGCGCCCAGGGCCACCACCGCCGCCTCGCCATAATCAGGATCGGTCATCTGGCCGTTGTAGGATAATGACCGCGCAAGTCGAGCCGCCAAAAGACTGCCTGCTCTGCCCCCGGATAGTCAGCTACCGGCGCGACAACCAACGCCAAAATCCAGAGTGGTACAACGGCCCTGCCCCCTCGTTCGGCGACTGGAATGCCCGCCTCCTGGTCGCAGGCCTTGCCCCTGGCCGCCAGGGGGCAAACCGTACAGGTCGGCCATTCACCGGCGATCACGCCGGCTGGCTGCTTTATGAGACACTGGGTAAGTTCGGCTTCACCGTCGGCCAATACGCCGCGCGTGCCGATGACGGCGTCACCTTGAACGACTGCATGATCACCAATGCCGTCCGCTGCGCCCCGCCCGGTAATAAGCCAGAGACGTCCGAAGAACTGGCCTGTCGCCCGTTCCTGATCAACACCCTCGCCGCCCTGCCCCGGCTCAAGGTTATCGTCACCCTCGGTGATATATCCCGGCGTAACGTATTGAAAGCGATGGGAATGAAGGCATCGAACGGCCTACCGGGCCACGGTTCCGAAACCCAGGCCGGACCCTATCTACTGCTCAACAGCTACCACTGCTCACGGCTCAACACCAACACCGGCCGGCTCACCCCGGCGATGTTCGACGCCATCTTCCAGCGCGTGCGCGACATCATTGATTGGTAGTCGTTGCCGCTAAACATCGGCTGACATTGAACGATAGCAGGGCAATCAAACAACGCCCAGGCTCAGCCGCGGTCCCGCATCAGCCGGCCCTGTTCGCGTTTCCAGTCCCGCGCCTGCTCGGTCTCGCGCTTGTCGTGCAGCTTCTTGCCCTTCGCCAGGGCAATTTCCAGCTTCGCCGTGCCTTTCTCGTTGAAATAGAGCTTCACGGGAATGAGGGTGCGGCCGTCGCGCTGAACGGAGGAAATCAGCTTGTCGATCTGCTTGCGATGCAACAGCAGCTTACGCGGCCGTCGCGGTTCGTGGTTGAAGCGGTTGGCGTGGCCATACGGCGGGATATCGGCGTTGATCAGCACGATCTCGCGTCCCTCCACCGCCGCATAAGACTCAGCGATATTAGCTCGGCCCACGCGCAGCGACTTCACCTCTGTGCCAGTCAACACCAACCCCGCCTCCACGCTGTCTTCGAGGAAGTAGTCGAACCGCGCCCGCCGGTTCTCGGCGATCGGCTTGGTCATCAGATCACGCCAGCGTCTCGCATCGCACTTTCGATCTGCGGCCGCACCGCGTCTGAACACGGCACGATCGGCAGACGTGTCTCGTCAGTGCAAAGGCCCAGCATCGCCAGGGCGGCCTTGGTCGGTGAAGGCGAGGCGTCCAAAAACAGCGCCCGGTGCAGGCTTATCAGCCGGTCTTGCCAGTACAGCGCGGTCTCCCAGGTCCCGTTCAAGCAGGCCTCAATGAACGCGACACTGGCTTCGGGGGCGACATTGGAAGTTACCGAGATAACCCCGTGGCCGCCGTGGGCCATATAACCCAGCGTGCTCGGATCATCGCCGCTCACCATGTTCCACTCCGGCCCGCAGGACAGACGCTGCATGCTGGCGCGCGGCAGGTCGCCGGTGGCATCCTTGATGCCGATGATGTTGGGCAGCACCGAAAGCCGCTCCAGTGTCTCGTTGGCAATATCCACGCTGGTACGGGTGGGCACATTGTAGACCATCACCGGCATCTGCACGGCGTCGTTGATGGCCTTGTAGTGCTGGTACAGACCTTCCTGGTTCGGGCGGTTGTAATAGGGTGCGACCACAAGAGCGGCATCGGCACCGATGGCCTTGGCATGCCCCACCAGGCCGATCGCCTCGTCTGTCGAGTTGGCCCCGGCTCCGGCGATCACAAATGCGCGCCCCCGCGCCGTTTCGACGCAGAGTTCGACCACGCGACGGTGTTCCTCGAAACTCAAAGTGGCCGTCTCACCCGTAGTGCCGACGGGCACCAAACCGTGCACACCCGCCGCTATCTGGCGCTCCACAAGCGCCACAAACGCTTTCTCATCGACCGCACCATCACGGAACGGGGTAATCAGCGCCGTAATGACGCCCTTGAAAGGGGGTTGGAACATGTCTTGTAATTCGCCGTGAGGTGAAATGCGCGCCATTGCGCGGGTGATGCTGTCGGGGACAATATGTCCGCGTCGGTGCAGGCTGCAACTCTTGA
Organism: uncultured Caulobacterales bacterium; assembly: GCA_903889785.1. Lineage (GTDB taxonomy): Bacteria > Pseudomonadota > Alphaproteobacteria > Caulobacterales > Caulobacteraceae > Caulobacter. The sequence goes on along the minus strand of CAISYT010000177.1, from coordinate 6,550 downwards.
ACGGCATCCTGCACAGTTGGAGTAGCGAGATTGAGTAATTCCGCCAAGCGTTCAATAGGCCGCAGCACCGCCTTCGCCGCGACCGTGATCGCCGCGTGGTCGGGCGCGAACGCACAACAGGCCTACGCCCCTGGAGCTGGAACCGAACCGACGCCTATTCCAGCCTGGCCAGCCAGGCTAATCTGGGTGCCTTGCGACGCGCCCTCAACGCTGCCCGAACCGGCGACATCGCGGGGGCTCATACGGCGATGGACGCCATGCAAGACCCGACCGCACGCAAGGTCGCGCTCTGGGCCTTGGCCGACACCAGCGCCGATAGCCTTGGCTTTTCCGAAATCGACCAGGCGCGTCAGTCTATGGCGGGTTGGCCCCGCGAGGCCCGTCGTCTCAATGCGGCTGAAAAGCAAATCGCCACCGCAGGCCTGAACCCCAAAGCCATCATCGCCTGGTTCGGTAGCCAACGGCCCAGGACAGCAGAGGGTGCCATGACCCTGGCCCAGGCTTACATCGACGACAATCAGACCGCCCAAGCCGCCACCCTGATTCGTGACATCTGGCGCAACCAGACCTTCGAGGCCGATCCACAGTCCAAAATGCTGAGTCGTTTCGGGCTTTGGCTAACCCCGGAGGACCACGCCCGCCGCGCCGACATTCTGCTATACGGGGCTCAAGGTCCAGCCGCGCGCGACATGCTGCCGCTGCTCGATCCTGACACTCTGGCCATGGCCAATGCCCGCATCGCCTTGCGCAGTAATGCCTACGACGCCGAGGTAACGTTCGCCAGCCTCACTCCGGTCCAGCAGGCCTCGCCCGGCGTCGCCTTCGAACGCGCCTCGAACCTGCGAAAACGCAACCAGATCGACGAGGCCTTGAGACTCTCGGCCTATTTTCCAGCCCCGCCTCCCACCGACGAGGCCGCAGACCGTATCTGGATCGAACGCCGCGCCCTGATTGCCCAAGCCCTAAAAATTGGCGACAGCGCCACCGCTTATGGACTAGCCGCCAATAGCCGCATGACCAGCGGTGCCAATGGCGCGGAAGCCCAGTTCTATGCTGGCTGGCTGGCCCTGACCCGGCTGAAGAACCCGACCCTCGCCGAGGCCCATTTCGCGGTCCTGGCTGGAATTGGTGTTTCACCGATCACCCGCAGCCGGGCGCTCTACTGGCAAGGTCGCGCGGCGGAGGCTGGCGGAGATAGTCTTGCCGCAGCGGGCTATTTCGGCGATGGCGCGCGCTACCAGACCACCTTCTATGGCCAGCTCGCCGCTGAAAAGGCAGGTCTCAAGACCATCGACCTGGGTGCCGATCCAACGATCAGCCAGGCCGACCGGGCGATGTTTGAGGGCCGGGATATTATCAAGGCCGCCCGCATGCTCAATGCTGTGGGTGCCGTCGATGCCTTTAAGGCCTTCGTACTGGCCGCAGATGACCTCCTGCCCAATGCGGCGGAAGAAGCCATGCTGGTCGATTTGGCTTTGACCACCGGCGATCAAGATCTTGCCATGCGCGCAGCCCGCACCGCGGCCACGCGCGGCTTCATTCTCCCCCAGCGCGGCTATCCCATAATCAGCCCGCCCGAGATTCCGACCAGCGCCGAGCCCGCCTTCACCCTGTCGATCGCCCGCCAGGAAAGCAATTTCACGCCCACCGCCCGCTCCAGCGTCGGGGCACGTGGCATGATGCAACTGATGCCGGCCACCGCCCGGCTGACCGCGCGACGTATTGGCGAGCCCTACGCCGAAAGCCGCCTGACCGATCCCCAATACAATATGCGGCTAGGCTCGGCCTATCTGGGGCGGATGATCGACATTTTCAGCGGCTCCTATCTTATGGCCGCCGCGGCCTATAACGCCGGGCCCTCCCGCCCTCCCGAATGGGCCGGGTTCTGCGGCGATCCGCGCAATAGCAGCAATGATCCGCTGGACTACATCGAGTGCATCCCGTTCAGCGAAACCCGCAATTATGTGATGCGCACCCTGGAGAGCACGGTGGTCTACCGCGCCCGTCTAAACGGCGGCACAGCCCCCTTGACCCTGTGGTCAGACCTCAAGCGAGGGTCCGCCCTGCGCGTCCCCTCCGCGCCGATAGAGGCCGTAATCGGTAATACCGTCGCGGACCCTGCAAAAACGGCTGCCGAACTGGCCGCCGCCGACACCACTCCTAGTCGCTGACGAGTCCATCGAACATTCCGTCCAGAAGGGCCTTGGTCAGCTCATCTGCCGGTGACATTGATGCCCCACCTGGGTGATCAGCAGCGAAGCAAGGCCGTGACCCGACGCCCACAACACCTGAGCCGCTGCCGCCGGGGTCGTGTTCCGCAGCCGACCCTGGGCGTCGATCTCGGTAACGACATCGAGTAGCACCTTGAATCCGCGTTCGCCTAACCGTTCAACCAGGTCCTGACTGCGCGGCGAGAGGTGCCGACCATGGCTGCAAAACACTAGGCGATAGGTGCTCGGTGCCGAAAGCCCGAAATTGACATAGGCTTCGATCATGGCGCGCGCGCTCCACCGGGGGCAGAGGCTGCGCGGCGATGTCGCTGCCTAGTCGTAGCAAGGCCTCCAATGCCCCTTCGCAGATCTCGACCAACATTTCGTCCTTATCGCGAAAATGCATGTAGAGCGCGGTCGAAGAGGGGCCGACCTCCTCGGCAATGCGCCGGATGGTCGCCCCTTCATAGCCAAGGCTGTTGAAGATCTTCGCGGCGGCCACCAAGATCTCGCCACGCCGCTCGTGACCGCCGCTTTTTGGCTTACGAGCCGAACGTCCAGGCTGGGTCAAAACCAAATTGTTCATCTAATGACACTCCAACCAGAGCAGAACGCTTAGGACAGGGCGGGCATCGCCGCAACCGCGAGAAAAGTATCATCACGGATTAGACTCAAAGGCTTAGCCATCTTTAATCCAGTGAATTTCGGCTGCATCACGCGGTGCGATACACCCTGCCACTGGACGGGCCTTTAGCGCGCAGCTTATCAAGCCCCATGGCCACTCCATCCTCCGACCTCGGCAACGGCCCTACACGCGCCGACCAGCCCTTGGCGCTAAGCACAGCGGGCTGGGCCGACTACGCCCTCATCGACAGCGGCGGCGGACGTAAGTTAGAGCGCTACGGCCGCTTCACCGTTATCCGGCCAGAGCCGCAATGCGCATGGCCACCCCGCCTGCCGCAATCGGTCTGGGATGCCGCCGACGCCGTATTCGACCCAACCGACGAGGACGAAGCCGGAAAGTGGCGATTTTCTCTCCAACCCCCTGAATCTTGGCCCATTTCCTATGGCGATGTGACCTTCAACGGCCGCTTCACCGCCTTCCGCCACCTGGCGTTCTTTCCCGAACAGGCCGCCAACTGGGCCTGGCTCCAGCAGCGTATTGACGCCGCCAAGGCACCGCCGCGGGTGCTGAATCTATTTGGCTACACGGGCGTCGCCAGCCTGGTCTGTGCCGCCGCCGGTGCCAGCGTCACCCATGTCGATGCCTCCAAGAAGGCGGTCGCCTGGGCACGCGAGAACGCCGCGTTGTCGGGGCTGACCGACCGGCCGATCCGGTGGATAACTGAAGATGCGCGCAAATATGTGCAGCGTGAGGTTCGCCGTGAGTCCCGCTACGAGGGCATCATCCTGGACCCGCCAAAATATGGGCGCGGGCCCGACGGCGAGGTTTGGCGGCTTTTCGAAGATCTAGAGGAAATGTCGAAGCTTTGTGCGACTTTGCTGTCGGAACAGGCATCTTTCCTGGTGCTCAACGCCTATGCGGCGCGCGTCAGCGGCCCAGCTTTGGCTAGCGCCTTGGGGGAAGCGCTCAAAGGCCGTGGCGGCCGTATCGAATGGGGGGAACTGACCCTAGCTGAGGAGCAGGGCCAACGCGAGATCGGCCTGTCCTTCTTTGCCCGTTGGACCGCATGACCGACACCCGAACGATCACCTCCCTGACCAATCCAACGGTCAAGGCCGCGCGCGCCCTGCACATGCGCAAGGAGCGCGAGGAGACCGGGCTGTTTCTGGCCGAGGGCCTTAAGATCGTCACCGAGGCGGTCGAACTGGGCCAGGCCCCGCGCATCCTGATGTACGGTCGCGACGCCGCCAACCATCCCGTGCTTCAGAAAGCCATTGCCGCCACTCGCGCTGCGCAGGGCGAGGTGATCGAGGTCAGTCGCGACGTGCTGGAAAAGGTAGCCAAGCGCGACAACCCCCAAGCGGTGTTGGGCGTGTTTGAACAGCGCTTCACCCTGCTGAACCAGCTTGAGCCCCACGCCGCAAGCTCTTGGGTGGCCTTGGAACAGGTGCGCGATCCCGGCAATCTCGGCACCATCGTACGCACGTCAGACGCGGCCGGCTGCGGCGGTGTCATTTTAGTCGGCGAATGTTGCGATCCATTCTCTGTCGAAGCCGTGCGCGCGACCATGGGTTCGATTTTCGCGGTCCCAATTGCCCGGGCGACCACCGCTGAGTTCCTGGCCTTCCGAATTGCATGGCCGGGATGCGTAGCGGGAACCCTGCTGACAGCGACCACAGACTACAAGGCCGCGCACTACACCCGCCCTACCCTGGTGCTGATGGGCAACGAGCAGCAGGGTCTCAGCCCCGAACTGGCCGCCGCCTGCGACGTGACGGTGAAAATCCCCATGCGGGGTCGCGCCGACAGCCTGAACCTCGCTGTAGCGACAGGGATAATGATTTACGCCGCGACCGCTTAGGTTCCACGCGGTTTCGCTCGCGTCACCGGCGCGGCCGCCGCAGGGTCATCCGGCCAGACGTGGCGCGGGTAGCGGCCCTTCATCTCGGCCCTTACCGCCTTCCACGATCCGGCCCAGAAGCCGGGCAGGTCCTTGGTCACCTGAATTGGCCGGTGCGCCGGCGACAGCAGCGCCAAGGTCAGGGGGGTTGCCCCAACCCTCGGATGCTCACGCAGTCCATAAAGTTCCCCGACCCTGACCTCGACGCGTGGACCGCCCTCGGCAGCGTAGTCGATGGCAAAAGTCGAACCGGTCGGGGCCGTAAATCGCCGCGGTGCCTTAGCCTCAAGCTCGCGCTGGAGATCCCAGGGCAGGCTGTTGCGCAGAACCTCTGCAAGCGCCGCGTCAGAAAGCTGGGAAAGACCAGATCTGCCGGACAGCAGCGGCGATAGCCAGTCCTCCAGGCGAGCCAGCAGTGGCCCCTCCTCCAGATGGGGCCAGCCCAGAAAGCCTGAGCGCGCCCTTAAAGCCCGACTGGACTCGCCTAGCGGCAAGGCCGATAGGCCCTCATTGCGGACCTGCCTCAGCTGGGCCGACAGCACCACGGCGGGATCCAGGCCCTCTAGCGTTGTCTCGCTAAGCGTCAGCCGATCCAGCCGACGAATACGAACCGCTTTCAGCCGCCCCTTGGCATCCGTCGACAGCCGTTCCTCGACGGTAATCCGCGCGCCGAACTCGCTTTCCAGCAAGGCGGGATCGAGCGGTGCCGCCAGTAGAATGCGATCCCGCGCCTCCCCGCCGCCCAGTTCGGCGATGGCCAGCCAGGGCTCTCGCGCCAGAATATCCGCCGGATCGAGCCAGGCACCCCGTCCATTGGCCAGTTGAAATTCTCCGGCCTTGCCTCGCGCCTTGGCGACCCGTTCGGGAAACGCCGTGGCCAGCAGTAATCCGTCGTCAGCCACCGGTAAGGTCACAGCGGCCTTAGTCGCCTCCGCCCAGCGTCCTGCCAGGGTCTTTGCATCTCGGGCGCGGGGCGAGCTATCTCGGCTGAAGGCCTGCCATCGACTGCGCAAGTCTATATCGCGTCCGCCCAGGCCAGGTTCCGACAGCAAGGCGGCAATCTGGGCGGCGCGGTCCTGTTGCCCGCGCGCGCCGGCGGCGACAAGCATATGCGCCAGCCGTGGTTCCAGCGGTACGGCGGTCAAAGCCTTGCCATGTGCAGTCAGCGCCCCGCGCGCATCCAAAGCGCCTATCCGCTCCAGAAGCCCCCTCGCCTCCGCAAAGGCACCGCTTGGCGGAGGGTCAAGAAAGTGCAGCCCCGTCGCATCACGGGCACCCCAACGGGCCAGGTCTAGGGCAAGGCCCGAAAGGTCGGACTCCAGGATTTCCGGCCGGGCGAACGGCACCAGGCCCTTGGTCTCCGCCTCGTCCCACAAACGATAGCAAACACCCGGTTCAGTGCGCCCCGCCCGTCCGCGCCTTTGGTCCGCTCCCGCGCGTGACACACGCACCGTGACCAGACGCGTCAGGCCGCTCGAAGGGTCAAAGCGCGGCACCCGCGACAAGCCAGCATCGATCACAACCCGAACCCCCTCCAGGGTCAGGCTGGTCTCTGCGATAGAGGTTGCCAGCACCACCTTACGCTCGCCCGGCGCAGCTGTTACGACGGCGCGGTCCTGTTCGGCCAGGTCCAGCGCGCCATAGAGCGGCGCGATACGCACGCCGGCGGGCAGTCGCCCGTCCAACATTGCGCGGGTACGGTGGATTTCCGCCTGACCGGGCAAAAAAACGAGAATTCCGCCGGTCTGTTCGGCTAAAGCCGTGCCTACCGCACGGGCCGTGCGCTCTTCCACCCGCAGGCGGTCATCGCGACCG
>CAISYT010000176.1 GCA_903889785.1 uncultured Caulobacterales bacterium | reverse complement strand
TCGATGCGCGCGCCCAAGGCCTCCAGCGCCCTTAGGTGTAGATCGACCGGCCGCGCACCGATGGCGCATCCGCCTGGTAGGCTGACCTTGGCCTGACCCGTGCGCGCGATAAGCGGGCCCAGAACATTGAACGAGGCCCGCATCTGACGGACCAAGTTGTAGGGGGCGATGGCACCAATGATCTCTGGCGTATGCAGCACCGTCTCCGGCCCGTCCGGGCCATCGCTCTCGATCACGCTGGCACCCAGGCGTGACAATAGCTTGCCCAGGAAATGGGTGTCGGCGAGTCGCGGCATATTGGTCAGACGCAGCGGCTCGTCCGTCAGCAAGCTGGCGGCCATTAGCTTGATAGCCGAGTTTTTGGCACCGCTCATGGGAATTTCTCCCTCGAGCCGGGCGCCGCCGATGATGGCAATGCTATCCATATGGTCCCTCGTCCACCCCTGGCTTAGCCGACACAGAGCAAGCGGGGAAGGCTACGCTTCGGGGTCTGGCTTGGACACGGCGGCCGGCTGCTTGCGGCGGCGCAGATTTTCGCGCAGTGCCTTGGCCAGACGCGCCTCACGCTCAGCCTTCTTGGCGGCCGTTCGAGCAGCTTGGACTGCGGACTTTTCGGGATCAGTCATTTGGCTTAGGGTCCAGCCCGGCCCCTTTTTGAGGGGCCGGGAGACCTGGTGCCGCCGGGCAGGATTGAACTGCCGACCTCAGCATTACCAATGATGCGCTCTACCACTGAGCTACGGCGGCGTGCAGGTGAGGGCCGGGGCTATAGCGAACCCATCCACCGAGGTGAAGCCCTAATCGGGATGTTCACAACATTCAGAGGTCGGCGCTAACGCGCAGGGATCCCAAATCAGCCGCAATGTGGGGTACGGCGAACAACCAGCCACCCCCAGCGCTAGCCCCGTGGGGGGGTAACCGCGTCATTAGACCAGCCGCTCGGCCTCATCGAGGCTGCCAACCGTGACGTCGAGGTCGTTTATCAGGCCGGTGTGCAGCGAATAGACCCAGCCGTGGACGCACAGAATCTGACCACGGGCCCGGGCATCCTGCGCAAAGAGGTCTGAGGCCACGCTGCGAACCTGTAGGATCACATTGAGCTCGCAAAGCCGATTGTGCCGCTCGTGCTCGCTGGGGATCGATTCCAGCTCCTGGCGGCGTGGTTGACCTCCCGAATCGGGTGCAGCCAGTGATCGACCAGACCGCGGCGCTTGCCATCGACAGCGGCCCTTACTCCGCCGCAGCCGTAATGGCCGACAACCAGGATTGTTCGACCTTCAGGACGTCGACGGCGAACTGAAGCACGCTGAGGTAGTTTGCATCCTGCGGCGGGGCCAGGTTGTCGACATTGCGGTGCACGAACAGCTCGCCCGGATCAAAATCGACGATCTCATTAGCCGGGACGCGGCTGTCCGAACAGCCGATCCACAGGTACTTGGGCGCCTGTTGCGACTCCATGCGTTGGAAGAAGCCGGCGTCGGCCGCAGCCTTCCGCTTCGCCCAGGCGCGGTTGTTCGCTTTCAGGTCGTCGAGCATGACGCGAGCTTAAGCCCCGCCGTCTTGCGGCGCAAGGCAGCTTTAGGCGTGGATTGGACGGCCATTCGGTCCGAAAATCGGACCTCACTGTTCGGGGCGTGCCTAGGCGGCGGTTTCGACAAGACGACGTGCCTGCTTTACCCAGGCATTCCGCACCGCGCGGCCGTTTAGTGACAGAGCCTGGTCGACCTCCGCTAGGTCGTCATCAGTCTATGCGGCGATTTGGGCGAAGCGGGTGACGTCACGCTGCGACAGGGCGGCCGCCAATTTCGGACCGATGCCAATAAGGCGAGTGAGGTCGTCAACAGCGGCGAGGTCTACCGGGGCCGCAGGGGTTTTGAAGGCAAGCTTGGCTTCGAGATTGATTGGCCGGGTCCAGCGGCTCATCCAGAAGAAGGCGGCACCGGTCGCGGCCGCGCCGGCAAAGGCCAGCCACAGCGGTGAGGCAAAACCGACCGGCAGGCTGAACGATTTTTCGACGTCTACGGCGGGACTTGTTTCGGCCTGGGCCATGGCTGCACCCTCCTGCAGCTTATCCGACGCGGGCACCGGATTTTTTGGTGCAGCATGGCGCAGCCCTCTTGTTCGCAATTACGAAATTAATTTAGCCTGCAGGTCGCCAGACCCTGCCCAATCCATCAGCATTCTCCAGTGGGCGCGCTACCCATTGCACCACCTCAGTCAGGGTATGATCGAGCCCTACTGGCGCGCCAACGAGCAGCATGGCGCAGCCGTTCATTTTTAACGGGTCGGTCAGGCGCCGTAGTCGGGCCTCAGCGACCAGCATATCGCTAACCCCGGCATCCTCCAGCCGCCGCAACAGGGCATCAAAGGTCTCCAGATCCTTCAGTGGGACCCAAACGGCGATCGTAGCCTGCGGCTGACGCGACAGGATCGCGGCGACGGCCTCTGAGATACGACCATAGTCGTCCGACGCCTCGAACGGCGGATCGATCAGCACAAGCGCGCGACGTTTGGACTCCAGCGCGCCTGGCGCAGCGGCATAACCGTCTGCTTGCCGCGCTGAGGCAAAGGCATAGGGCTTGAGCGCCTGCTGCAGGGTGGCGTGGTCATCCGACCGCAGCTCACAGGCGAGATAATGGTCGGTGGGCCGCAGGGCACCGGCGATGAGCAAGGGTGACCCCGGGTAAAACCGCACCGGGCCACCGCCGTTCAGCGCGATCACAGCTTGCTTGAGCGCCGAGAACGCTGCGGGAGCCTGCGCATCCGCTATCAATCGCAAAATCCCCGCCTGGGCCTCGCCCGACTTGGCCGCCGCTTCACCTTGAAGGTCATAGGCCCCCGCCCCAGCGTGGGTGTCGACCACGACCAAGGGATCCAGCGACAGGGTCAGCCGCTCGATCAGCAACAGCAGGGTGGCGTGCTTAACCAGATCGGCGAAATTACCGGCGTGGAACGTGTGGCGATAGTTCATGTCTGCTCCCAGCCGAGCCCTTGGACCCGCCTCGCCCCACGTCACGTGCCTTACTTTGGCACCCGATAGGGGTACGCGATAAGGCTTGGTTTCTCCACCGTTGGGATAGAATGACCACTAGGGCGTTTCATTCGCCCATGCGGCCGGTATGCCTCAGCGCCGCAGCGGCATGCGTCGGGCGGAGCGCGGGCCGAGGTAGACCTCAGCGGAAACTAAGAAGGCCGGCAGGGTGGCCCCGACGGTTGGTGCCAGTCGGCTCAGCGCCTGATACGCCGCAATGCCACAGGCACCGGCGATAAAGCCCGGCACGTGGAACGCGCCCACGCCATCACTGTCCAACTTACGGCGGCACAGAATGAAATGATCAGCCAGCAGTACCCCGCAGCAACAGACGGAGACC
>CAISYT010000175.1 GCA_903889785.1 uncultured Caulobacterales bacterium | reverse complement strand
GCATATGGCGCGGGGCGGCCTGGGTCGGGCCTTGCAGCTAGCCAATATGGACGCCCTGGCGGCGGACGATACCGCGCGCGGGCTGCTGACCGGGTTGCCCAAGCTCGATGAGACAGCGTTACTGGCCCTGGCCGACAGTTTCCGTGGGGCCGCGGGCGGTGTTCGGTTTGCCATGGTTTTCGAACGCCTGAACGACCAGATCCACGCCATGGCCTTGCGTGACAGCGCCGCCGGCCGAACGAATGGGCTGGACCGCTGGTCGCAGGTCTGGAGCAATCTGGCTCAACTGGCGGCGGATACCGAGGCGCTCAATCTTGATCGCTCCGACGCACTTTGGACCGCCGTGGCCCAACTGCGTGCGGCAGCGGCTTGAATTACCGATGCTAATCGCCCGATGATCATAGACTCGCACGTCAACCTGCACGCGCCGCAGTTCGATCTAGATCGCGAAGCGGTGATTGATCGGGCGAGGGCGGCGGGCGTGGGCCTGATGCTGACCATCTGCGACAAGATCAGCGCGTTCGAGGCCGTGCATGCCGTTGCCATGGGCAATCCAGACATCTGGGCAAGCGTGGGAACACACCCGCATGAAGCCAAGGAAAATCAGGAGCTTACTGCAGACGATTTAGTTCGGCTTAGCGCACGACCCAGGGTGGTCGGGATCGGTGAATGTGGCCTAGATTTTCACTACGACCTCAGCCCTCGCGACATTCAGATCGCGGTTTTCAAGGTTCATATCGAGGCGGCTCGACGCAGCGGCCTGCCTCTGATTGTACATACCCGCGAAGCCGATGAGATCATGGGCGATATTCTGGAAACCGAATATGCCAAGGGGCCGTTTCGGATCCTGATGCATTGCTACACAAGTGGCGCTGAGCTGGCCAAGCGCATGGCCGCCCTGGGGGCTTGGTTCTCGGTTTCCGGCATTGCGACGTTCAAGGCGGCGCAAGACGTGCGGGATATCGTCGCCGAAATGCCGGCAGACCGGATCATGGTGGAGACAGACTGCCCCTATCTGGCTCCTGTGCCAATGCGGGGCCGGCGGAATGAACCGGCCTATGTGGGCCATGTGCTAGCCGAACTGGCCCGTATCCGTGGCTGGAGCTTGAGCGAAGCCGAGAGCCGCACCAGTGCTGCGTTTTTCGACCTATTCGACCGGGTTCCGCGCCCATGAGCAGACGGCTGGATTTCACCATCCTGGGTTGTGGCTCGTCTGGCGGCGTGCCCCGTGCCGACGGAAACTGGGGCGACTGCGACCCGTCTGAGCCCCGGAACCGACGCACCCGTTGCGCCCTCGTGGTGCGACGCGGGGAAGGGGAGTCTGCAACGACGGTTATGCTGGATACCTCGCCCGATTTTCGTGCGCAGTGCATTGCCGCCGACGTGCGGCACCTGGACGCCGTGCTCTATACCCACGACCATGCAGACCAGGTGCACGGCATTGATGATGCGAGGGCCTTCTTCCTGCATCAACGCCGCCGCATTCCAGCCTGGATGGATGCAGCGACTAGCGCCAGCCTTAAACGGCGTTTTGGGTATATTTTCCAAGCCGAGGGCGGCTATTCGGCGATCATGGACGCCAAGCCAATTCCGCCGCATGGCGAATCCTGGTGGGTTGCGGGTCCTGGTGGAAACATCCCGGTGACGACGTTCGATCTGGAACACGGTGAAATCCGTTCCGTCGGCTATCGCCTCGGTGACGTGGCCTACACACCTGACGTGGGCCTTATTCCGGAGGCTAGCTTCGAGGCGCTAGATGGTCTGGACATCTGGATTGTGGACGCGCTGCGCTGGACGCCGCATCCGAGCCACAGCCATGTCGAGCGAACCCTGCAATGGATCGCCAGGGTCAGGCCGCGCTTGGCGGTTCTAACGAATATGCATATTGATATTGATTACAACGATATAGGACGAAAACTTCCTGATGGTGTCGTTGCTGGGTATGACGGCATGCGCCTCTCCAGCCTTCTGGCCTGAAAGACATAGTCTATATTT
>CAISYT010000174.1 GCA_903889785.1 uncultured Caulobacterales bacterium | reverse complement strand
GCCCTCATCGCCGACGCCGCCATGGTGTTTTCCGACGCGGTGGTTCGTATCGCTCAGCGCGTCGACGGCCACAAACTGCTGTCAGGCTTTGGCAAGATCAGCATCGCCCCGGCCAAAAAGCCCTCGGTCAAGCTAGAGAAAACCGTGCTGGAAATTCGCGTCGCCCCACAAATGGGTCTGGCCGGGCGGCCATCGTCGGAACGCATCGCCTACACCGTCGGCGCACGCTAGACTCACGCCCATGGCGAAGGATGTTCCGGCGGACGGCAAGCGGGCTAGCGCAATCAAGCGCGCGGGCCAGCGCAAGACGGTCAACGCCGCCAATCTCGCCCGTCTGGGCGCGCCAGCCCTGGCCGATATCTTGCTGGAGATCGCCGGCGACTATCCGGCGATAAAGCGCCGCCTGCGGTTGGATCTGGCGGGCGAGGTTGGGACCACAGACCTCGCGGGGGAAATCGCCAAACGGCTGGAAACAGTTGCCCAGAGCGGGGCGCGCGTAAATTGGCGCCGTTACAAGGATTTCGTGCGCGAGATGGAGCTGTCCCGCCGCGCCATCGCCGACCGGCTGGCCCCGCTCGATGCGGCCCTGGCCCTGCCCTTGCTGATCCGGCTGATAGCCCTGCGACCAGGGGTGTTCGACCGCGTCAATGATGCCAAGGGCGAGATCGCCGCCATGTTCGATCGGGCCGTGAATGATATTGCCCAGATTGCACCGCACGCCAGCCTGACCGATCCGCGCGCCCTAGCCGACCAGGTGCTTGATCTGGTCATGCACAGTAAAGCACAGGTCTCCGCGCCCCTGATCCAGGCTGTCGTTCCGGCGCTGGGGCCCCAGATGCTGGCGGCCCTGCGCGGCCAGGTCGAAACTGCACTCGAACGGCGCCCGCACCCACATACCGGTCTGCGGGCCGCGGCCCAGATCCTGGCTGACGCCCAGGGCGATGTTGACGGCTATATTGCCCATTTCACCCCGTCACAGCTCGTATTGCCGCCCATCGGTGCACAGGTGGCAAGGCGACTGCTGCAAGTCGGCCGGATCGAGGCGGCCGCGGCCGTGATGGATCACGCCGCCCCGCGATCGCGCCCGGATGCACCGATCGTTTTCAACGCTCCCGGTAGTGGCGCATGGGATGAGATTTATATCGCGGTGCTGGAGGCCAAGGGCGACGCCGCCGCCGCGCAGGCCGCGCGCTGGGCTGTGTTCGAGGCCGGATTATCGTCGCAGCGCCTGCGCGATTTTCTCAAGCTTTTGCCCGATTTCGACGACGTAGTGGCCGAAGATCGCGCTATGGAGCTGGCAGCAGGCCACCGCAACGCCCATGCTGCACTGGGCTTCTTGCTCGACTGGCCAGCGCTCGCCAACGCCACCGCCCTAGTTGTCGAGCGGCAGGACGACCTCAAGCCCCATGACGCCGAGTTATTGACCCGTGCCGCCCGCACCCTGGAAGGCCGCTCTCCGCTGGCGGCAACGATCCTGCTGCGTAAGATGATCCTGCACATCGCCCGCAACGCCCTGGACGAGGAGTATAAGCGCGCCCAGTCCCTGATGCTCGAAGCGGCCTCGCTCGCAGCGGCGATCGAGGATGAGGATATCGAAAGCCACGCCGCCTTCAGCCGGCAGGTGGCGCAGTTCGGGCGCTGGTGACCTACCCCTTGAAACCGTCCTTGGCCGCACGGACCTTGGCAAAGGCTGCCGCCGGATCCAGGTCTGGGGCCAACAGGGGCGCACGCAGAAAGGGATTGGTGGCCTTCTCGGCCCCGATGGTTGTTGGCACGGTCGGCTCCTCGCGCTTGCGGGCCGCAAACACATCCTCGGCGCGGATGACCACGGCCGGCGCGTCGTCCATCGAAAGCGCGAAACGCGCGTTGGCCGCCGTATATTCGTGCGCGCAATAGACGGCGGTCTCGTCGGGCAGGGCAGCCAAGCGCGACAGGCTGGTCCAGAACTGCTCGGGCGTGCCTTCAAACATCCGGCCGCAGCCCATGGCGAACAGGGTGTCGCCGACGAAGGCCGTCTTCGATTGCGGATCGAAATAGCTGATATGGCCCAGCGTATGGCCGCCGGTCTCCAGCACCTGGAGGGTGGTCTCGCCCAGGGTCACACTGTCGCCGCCGATCAGGATGCGGTCAAGTTTGGCGATCTTTTCCACCTCGGCCGGACCATAGGCCGGCGCGCCGGTTGCCGTCTGTACCGCCACGTTTCCGCCGGCGTGGTCATGGTGCCAGTGGGTGTTGAGGATCAGGCTCAAGGTCCAGCCCTTGGCCTTGAGCGCCGCCAGCACAGCATCAGCGTCGGGTGTGTCGATGGCCGCCGTGGTGCCGGTAGCCTCATCGTGGGCCAGAAAGCCATAGTTGTCCGACAGGCAGGGGAAGCGGTGAACGGTCAACATAGGATGGTATGCCTTAATGACGGATGCAGCGCGGCACCCTACATTAGACACCGATGAGACGCGACGTACTCGACCTGCGCGCCTTCTATGCCTCGCCCCTCGGGCGGGCGGCGCAGACTATGGTGTCGGCGAAGGTAGAAGAGGCCTGGGCGCCGGTGCATGGCCTCGACGTGCTCGGCCTGGGCTACGCGACCCCGTTTCTCAAACTCAATCGGGGGGCTCGGCGGATCGTCGCGGCCATGCCGGCCGCCCAAGGCGTTGAGCCCTGGCCCGATTCAAGCCGCAACCTAGCCTGCCTCATCGACGAGACCACCCTGCCCTTTCCGCCCGCCCTATTCAACCGCGTGCTGGCCGTGCACGCCCTGGAGGAAAGTGGCGACCCTCTGGTGCTGATGCGCGAGGTCTCTCGGGTGCTGAGCCCCAATGGCCGAGTCATTGTCGCTGTCGCCGCGCGCCATGGGCTGTGGACCCATGCGGAGGGCACGCCTTTTGGCCACGGCCGACCCTTCACGAGCCATCAGCTTAAAACTCTGATCGCTGACGCCGACCTGGAGCCCACAGGCTGGACCCGAGCCCTTTATGTGCCCCCCTTGCCCTGGGCCGCGCCATGGGCCGACGGCGTGGAACAACTGGGCGCGCGGCTGTGGCCAGGCTTCGCCGGTCTGATCCTGATGGAGGCGATCAAGCCGGTGTTCGCCCTGAAGGCACAGGGAAAACGCGCCCGCGCCAGGGTTTTCGCGCCGGTTCTGGCACCGGCTAGCCAAGTAACCGCCCGGCGAAGCCGCTCTGCCCTTGGAGGAACGCCGCATTCGTCCTAGCTTGTAAGGGTCAAACCGATTGGCGCGGAGAATATGCCGATGAAATTCATAATCGCCGTGATCAAGCCAAGCCGCCTCGATGCGGTCCTCGACGCCATCACTGAGGCCGGCGCATCAGGACTGACGGTCACGGAGGTCCGCGGCTATGGTCGGCAGAAGGGCAAGACCGAGGTCTACCGCGGTGCCGAATATGAGGTGAAGCTGCTGCCCAAGGTGAAACTGGAAATCGCCGTACCGAACGATATCGCCGACACCGTGGTCCAGGCCATTTCGCGCACCGCCAATACAGGCAAAATCGGTGACGGCAAGATCTTCATGCTGGATCTCGAACAGGCCCTGCGCATCCGCACCGGCGAACTGGGCGAAAACGCGGTCGCAGGATAGGCGGCAAGCGGGAGCCTTTCGCCGTCCGACCCGTCACGGGTTGAAGAGGTCGCTAGCCGTGGTTTGGCTGGTCTCAAGGTCAAGGGTTGGGCGCAGCGCCGGGGTGCGCCGGCTGAGCAGGAAGATCGCCGCTTCGGCCCGCCAGTTCTCCAACCCCTTCTCGGGATCGATACTGCGCGCTGGCTTGCCCTGAGTCAGGGCAGAACAGGCCTCGATCTGCAAATCTAGGTCCTCTGCTAGGTCGAGGAAATCTCGCAGGGTGCAGAGGTGGATATTGGCGGTATTCCACCAGGGGTCGGGCAGGGCGCGGGTCTCGGGCATCCGGCCACGGCTGAAGAGCGACCAGCGCACCCGCCAGTGACCGAAATTGGGAAACGACACGATGGCCCGGTCGGCGATACGCAATAGTTCGTCGAGCACATGCCGCGGCGCGCGCACCGCCTGCAGGGTCTGCGATAGCACCGCATAGTGGAAAGCACCGGTGGGAAAATCGTCCAGGTCATGGTCGGCGTCGCCCTGAACCACCGACAGCCCCCGCGCCAAGCATGCGGCCACTCCGCCGGGGCTAATCTCCAGCCCACGCCCGTCGACGCCCTTATCCTGGCCCAGCAGCTCCAGCAAAGCGCCCTCGCCACAGCCGACGTCAAGCACGCGCGAGCCCGGCCGCACTATGCGCAGAATCTCGCGGAAATCCTCCCGCTGAGCAGCTTCCTTGCTGAGCGCCGTCACTTCAATCCTCGCGCGGTAGCAGCAGCACCAATGAACCCGGCCAGGGCTTCGCGCATCACCGGTTCGTCAAGCAGGAAGGCGTCGTGGCCCTTGTCGCTCTCGATCTCGACGAACCCAGCGCGGCAGCCGGCGGCGTTCAGCGCCCGAACGATGTTGCGGCTCTCTGCCGTGGGATACAGCCAGTCCGACGTGAAGCTCAGCACGCAAAATCGCACCTCGCGCGCACGGGTGAAGGCGCGAGCCAGCACGCCGCCATGGGCCTGGGCCAGGTCGAAATAGTCCAGCGCGCGGGTGATGTAGAGATAGGAATTGGCATCGAAGCGGTCGACGAAGGTCGAGCCCTGGTGGCGCAGGTAGCTCTCCACCTGGAAATCAGCGTCAAAGCCCCATGAAACGCCATCGCGCTGCAACTCGCGGCCGAACTTTCGCTGTAGCGCGGCCTCTGACAGATAGGTGATGTGCGCGGCCATGCGTGCCACCGCCAAGCCCTTTTCGGGGCCCTTACGCCGATCGGGCTGGCTGTCGCCTCGGTCCGCGCGCGCGCCATAGTCGCCGCCACGCCAGTCGGGATCCGCCATGATCGCCTGCCGGCCAACCTCGTTAAAAGCGATATTCTGCGCCGAATGCCGCGCCGCGGACGCCACGATCACCGCACTGAACAGCCGCTCTGGATAGTCCGCCGCCCACTGCAACGCCTGCATGCCACCCATCGACCCCCCGATGACGCAGAACAGCGTGCCCACGCCCAGATGGTCGAGCAGCAGGGCCTGCGCACGAACCATGTCGGCAATGGTGATGACCGGAAAGGTCAGGCCCCAGGGCTGGCCAGTAGACAGATCGATGGACGATGGACCGGAGGAGCCCGTGCAGCCGCCAAGCACATTAGACGCAATGATGAAGTGTCGCGCTGGGTCCACCGGCAGGCAAGGGCCAATCAGGCGAGACCACCAGCCTGGCTTGCCAGAAGCCGGATGGACGCCTGCGGCATATTGATCGCCGGTCAGGGCGTGACACACCAATACGGCATTGGAGCGATCCGCGTTCAAGACGCCGTAGGTCTGGTAGGCGATCTCCAACCCTTCGAGCCGCGCGCCCGAATCCAGGCTCAGCGACGTGCCAGCAGGCAGACGATAGACCCCGCCGCCGACGGTATCGGCGGAGCTTTCTTCGCGCGTCGGGTCGGCGTTCGCGTCCATAAGGCGACAAGGACCGTCCCTTGGCCGCGCTGTCAACACACACGCTTCCGGTAAGGCGGTGCCAGAGCTATGACTGCGACTCATGCAGCAGCTTATCCTTCTCCGTCACGCCGAGGCGCAGGTCCGCGCCAGCAGCGGACGGGATATCGACCGAGCCCTTACCCCCTTGGGCCAGTCGGCGGCGGCCCGCACGGGTGCGGCCCTGGCGGAAGCGGGAATCACGCCGCAGGTCGTAATGGTATCCAATGCTGTTCGCGCCACCGAGACATGGGTTGCGGCCCAGCCCAGCTTTCCGGCCAGCGCGAGCGAGATCAAACCCGAGCTCTACAACGCCAGCGCCAGTGTCATCCTCAAGCTAGCCTGCGCGCGCGCAGAGGGGTCCGTCATGGTCGTAGGCCACAATCCCGGTATACAGACCCTGGCGCTGGAGCTGTTGCGGAGCCAAGGTGCTTCGCCGGCCACAATCGCGCGCGTTGAAACACGCTTTCCGCCAGCAACTGCGGCGGTGTTCAGCTTCGACGGGGACGAGCGCCCCACCCTACAAACCCTGATCATGGGCGGCGCAGGTTGATGCGGGTCTACAAGATCATCGACGGCGCGGCGTGGCAGGCGGCATCCGCGGCGGGGCGGTTCGACGGCGCGGCCATGGACCTGGCCGACGGCTTTATCCATTTTTCATCCGCAGTCCAGGCCCAGGAAACCGCACGGCGGCATTTTGCGGGTCAAGATGGGCTCGTGCTTGCCGCCTTCGACGCCGCCGCCCTGGGCGATGCCCTTCGCTGGGAGATCTCGAGCGGGGGCGATCTCTTTCCCCATCTTTACGGTCCGCTCAATCCCGCAATGGCCGTCGAGGTCCGCGCCATTCCGCGCGATGCGGCGGGCATTCCACAGCTTGGCGACCTGATCCCATGACCCTGATTCACGATCTTGCCGCCCGGGCCTTGCATGGACTTGATCCGGAAGATGCCCACACTGTGGCCGTGCACGGGCTTCAATGGGGGCTTGGGCCCCGCGCCAAACCTGCCGATCCGATCCTAAAGACCACCATCTGCGGCCTAGAGCTACCCTCGCCGATCGGCCTGGCCGCCGGGTTCGACAAACATGCGCAGGTCGCAGGCGCCCTGCTAGTCGCAGGGTTTGGCTTCGTCGAACTGGGCACCGTCATTCCGCTGCCACAGGCAGGCAGCGTACGCCCTCGCCTGTTCCGACTGAGTCCGGATGAGGGCGTTATCAACCGCATGGGGCTCAATTCCCAGGGTCTGGAACCGTTCGCGGCGCGTCTGGCGCGGCGACGTGAACGGGGCTTGGGCGGGGTGGTTGGTGCCAATCTGGGCGTCAATAAAGACTCCACCGACCGCATCGCCGACTATTGCCTGTGCCTCGAACGCCTGTGGGGCCTGGCCGACTATTTCACCATCAATGTGTCCTCGCCAAACACGGTTGGATTACGCGCGCTACAGACCAAGGCGGCGCTACAGGACCTGCTCGGCCGCATCGCGTCGACCCGCGCCGCACTTGCCGGCACCACGCCGCTGCTGCTCAAAATTGCTCCCGATCAGGACGAGGGCGAACCCGAGGCCATTGTCGAAACTGCCCTGGCCTATGGCATCGACGGCCTGATCGTTGGCAACACCACCGTCTCACGCCCGCCGATGATCTCTATTCACGCTAGCGAGACCGGCGGCCTCTCTGGCGCGCCCCTGGCCCCCATGGCGCGCGCCACCCTGGCCCGCTTCGCCAAGGCCAATCGGGGGCGCATGGCCCTGATCGCCTGCGGCGGCATCGGCTCAGGCGATGAAGCTTATGCGCGCATCCGTGCAGGTGCCAGTGCCGTGCAGCTCTATTCCGCCCTGGTTTATGGGGGTCTGGGCCTGGTCAGCCGCATACAGCGTGATCTCGCTGCCCGGCTGCGGCAAGAAGGCTATTCCAGCGTCGCGGATGCGGTTGGCAGTGGCCAATGATCGACCTGCAATTGCCCACGCTGCCCCGGTGAAGTAACGACTAGGGATGGCAGTCGTCGAGCCCAAGCCGTCAGGTCCGCCGCCAGGAACGCCCTCGCTTTGGGCGCGCGTCCGTCCTGGCCTGACGCTGCCAGTCCGCTGGCCAGGCGGACTATCCACACGCCTGCTGCTGCTAACCCTTTTGATCGTTACCGTCGTGGGCCTCTTCGCCGTGCCGCCTACCCTGGCCGCCTTCGAAGAGCAGTGGCTGCTCGACCGAATTCGCGCTGCAGAACTGGCCTCCACCATCGCCGAGGCGGATCCCGACCACCGCGTCACCGACCGCATTGCGGCCCAGTTGCTCGACGGTGCAGGCGTCATCTCCGTGGCCGTGCAGGCCGATGGCGTGCGCCGACTGGTGCTCGCCGGGCCTACGGCCATGCGCACGCCTTATTTGGTGGATCTGCGCCGCCAGAACCCAGGCTCCTGGCTCGCCGCACCCTATTTCACCCTCACCAGCGGCAAGGGCGGGATGGTGCGGGTTATCGCAGAGCCACGGCTGCGCAAGGCCGAGTTCGTCGAAATCGTCACCCCCGACGCCCCGTTGAAGACTGAACTGGCGCGCTATTTCTTCAGACTGCTGGCAGTGACAATCGCGGCCTCGGCCATCGCCGGAATGGTGATCTATTTCGCGCTCAATGTGTTCCTGGTCCGCCCGATCCAGCGGATTACCCGCGCCATGGAGCGGTTCCGTGCGGCCCCGGAAGATAAGGAAGCCCGCCTCACGCGCTCGGGCCGCGACGATGAGATCGGCCGCGCCGAGGTCGAACTCGACCTGATGCAAGACGACCTGCTGGCGGCGCTCGCCTCGCGCGCCCGCTTGGCGGCGCTGGGCGAGGCCGTGGCCAAGATCAACCATGACCTACGCAACATGCTGACCAGTGCCCAGATCGCTTCGGACCGCCTGGCCGCCCTTGGTGACCCGAAGGTGGCCCAGGCTCTGCCCCGTCTGGAACGCGCCCTGGATCGGGCCATCACCCTGGCCACCGAGGTCATGACCTATGGCAAGAGCAAGGAGGCGGAGCCCAAGCCCCGGCCACTGTCAATCCGCGCTGCCCTCGATATGGCCGCCGAGGACGCGGGCCTACAGTACCTGGGCGTCACCCTGCGCACGGTGATCGCGCCGCAGGAGCGGGTTAGGGCCGACCCCGAACAACTACACCGTATTCTGGTCAACCTGCTGCGTAATGCGCGCGAGGCCATCGAAGGGGCCGGCGATCGCGCCGGTCGTGGCCAGGTCTTCGCCGAACTGCGCAAGGCCAGCGGGGCCAGCGTGTTGCGCCTGACCGACGACGGCCCGGGCGTGCCCGAACGCGCCCTGGTCAACCTCTTTCAACCCTTCGTGGGGTCCGCCCGACGGGGCGGCACGGGACTTGGCCTCGCCATCGCCCGCGAGCTGGCCCAGGGCCATGGTGGCGATCTCGATCTGGTCGAGACGGGTGCCGGCGGCTCAGTGTTCGAACTCACCCTCCCCGGCGCGCCAGACCCAGCGGATCCAGAACAGCCAAAGGCCCGCCGGCGCGCGTCGAAGCCGGTTTAGTAGCCCCGCGCCACGCCCTCGCGGCGACGGTCTGCGGCACCGATCAGCTTGCCGTTCTCAACCAAAACGCCGTGCATGCCGCTGTTTTCCTGCGCACCTGCGCGGATGGTCAGGCCCAGCTTGGCCATGCCATCGACCACGCCTGGGGCATAGAGCGCGGCCTCGCTGGAGAACTGCCCGCCGCGCGCAACCATGTTCGGCAAGTCGAATGCCGCCTGCAGGGGCAGATGCCAGTCAAACACACCGATCATGGCCTTCAGATTGTAGGAAATGATCGATGGACCACCGGGCGTTCCCATGGCCGCGACCAGCGTGCCGGTCTTGGCGTTCAGCACAATAACCGGGCTCATGGCTGAGCGCGGCCGCTTGCCGCCTAACACCTGATTGGCCGCCGGGGTGCCATCGGGCTGGACCGGCGCGAAGCTAAAGTCGGTTAGCTGGTTATTGAGGAAAAAGCCGTCGACCATGCGGCCCGAGCCAAAGATGCTCTCCACCGTCGTGGTCATGGAGACCACATTGCCCCACTTGTCGACGACCACCAGATGGGTGGTGCCGCCCGGTTCGATGGTGTGGTCGGGCCCAAACATGTCGCCGGCACCCGGCGGCTTGCCCGCCGTGGGCCAGGGGCCAACAGCCGTGTTGCTGATCAGCTTGGCGCGCTCGGCCACATAGGCCGGCGAGAGCCATCCGGCGGTCGGAATTTTCACGAAAGCAGGATCGCCGACATAGAGGTCGCGATCGGCGTACATTAGCCGCTCGATCTGGGCCATCTCCGTCCAGCCGACAGGATCGTTCGGCCCGCGCTTGTCGATATCGGTATGCTCGCTGAGCAGGAGGGCATGCAGCAGCGCAGAGCCGCCAGACGGCGGACGGCTGGTGCAGACCCGGTACGCCACCTTCCAGGTCACACACAAGGCGTCGGCCTTGGTGGGTTTATAGGCCGCCATGTCCGCCAGAGTCAGGGTGCTGGGGTAGTCGCCCTGATGCACCCGGTCAACGATATCCTGGGCGATCGGGCCCTTGAGGATTGCGTCCGGACCCTGAGCGGCAATCGCGCGAAGCGTTGCTGCGTAGGCATGGTTCTTCATCGTCTCGCCAGCCTGATAGCGCGTACCGTCAGCCTTAGTGAAATAGGCCGTTGCGTCCGCCGTCTTGGCCTGTGGGAACGGACCATTGATCGCATTGCCGAGCTTCTTGGTGATGGTGAAGCCGGTGTCGGCCAACTGTTCTGCGTCGGCGAACAGAGAGGCCCAGGGCAATTTGCCATGTTCGCCGTGGACCAGCTTGAGCATGGCGATGGCCCCCGGCACGCCGGTGGAGCGACCACTGGTGACGGCAGCAACGAAAGTCAGCGGCTTTCCGCCGTCCATGAACCATTGCGGCGTGGCCGTGCTGGGGGCCGTTTCGCGGCCATCATAAGCCGTCACCGCCTTCGTCTTGGCGTCATAGAACACCATGAACGACCCGCCGGAAACACTGGAGCTCTCGGGCTCGACCAGCGCCAGCATAGCCTGGATTGCCACGGCCGCGTCCGCCGCCGTGCCGCCCGCCTTGAGCACCTTCAAACCCGCCGCTGTTGCGGCTGGATTGGCCGCAGCCACCATGGCGTGGGTGGAGATGGAGCCCTTGGTCACGTCGACGGGCGATTTGGGCGCTTCCTTCGCTAGGGCTGGGACGCTCAGGGACACGCAAACTAAGAGCGCAACGGAAAGAAGCCGGCGGCGGATCATGGGAGGCTTTCGCTGGGAGAGGCGATTTTAGATTACCGATCATTGTCTCCCAGCGTCCAGGTTCAATTGGTAGGTCGGGCTGATAGGCTGCGGCGGCGTCTCCAATGGGATGACCACGCCCAACGCCACCCCATCGATCTTTCTGGCAACGCCGTGCTACGGCGGCCTGACCACCATCGCCTATATGAGTTCGGTTCTAGCGCTGCAGCGCGCCTGTATCGAGCGCCGCACCGGCCTGCAGGTCGAGCTTGGCGGCGGTGATGCTCTTATCTCCCGCGCCCGGGGGGTGATGGCCGGCAAGTTCCTCGAACACACAACCCACAGCCATTTGCTGTTTGTCGACGCGGACATCGGTTTCAAGCCGGAGTCCGTGTTTCGCCTGATCGACGCGGACAGAGATGTGGTCGGCGGGGTCTATCCTGCCAAGCGCGTGCACTGGGATAAGGCCAAACGCGCCTTCGAAGCCGGTGCCCCTGACGTGCCCGCCGCCAGCTACAACTATGTGGTCCGCTACATTCCCCACCCTGAAAATCGCGTCGAAGTCGACGAGCAAGGCTTTGGCCCTGTGGCCTACATCGGCACGGGCTTCATGCTGATCCGGCGGCAGGCCCTACAGCGCGTTGCCGACGCCCACCCCGAACTCCGCGCCAAACATGGCGATATGAATGGCGCACCCGTGCCCGAAGCACCGATGGTATTCGAGACCATGATCGAGGCAGAGACCGGCGAGTACCTCTCGGAAGACTATGCCTTTTGCCGCCGCTGGCGGGACCTGGGCGGCGAGATTTTCGCCGACTTCGAGACTCGGCTGATGCACGTGGGTCACGCCGCCTACGAGGGCAGCCTCAAGGACTCTTTCGCGCGTTAGGGAATCTTCCGCGGGTGCTTGACCAGTCCGCTGACGGTCTGCGTTGGCGGCAGTTGCAGAGACTTCAGGGTTGGAAAGTCAGCATCGATGAGGCCCACGCCCCGCTGAACCCCAACCCCGCGCGGCTCAAAACTTCTGGCGACGTGCAGATGTTGGAGCGCTATGACGACAAGATGAGTGACCCCGCGCCGGTCAATCCATCGCGAACCGTCATCAAGACAAAACCGCGCGCACATACCGCGCCTCATCGGGGAGACGGTCATGTTGAATCGCTCGGCCATCGCGGCCTTCGCCGCCTTAGGGATTCTGTCGTCCGGCCTATCGGCCGCGGCCCAGGCACCCGCTACCGAGCCTAGCCCAGCGCGAGGCGGAGCCACCAGCGCCTATGTGCGGATCGGCCAGCTCAATGCGGTGATCTGGCGCCCGGCGAGCCCCGGCCCCTACGCCAACGTCGTCCTGGTCGGCATGCACGACGAGGGCAACAACATGGACCACCTGTCTGGTCCAAACCTGGCCCGGCGGGGCTACACCATCATCAACGCCAACACCCGCACCGCCCCCGATCTCGATGACCACGACACCGACTGGGACAATGTGCTGATCGATGTAGGCGCGGTGGTGAAGTACGCCCGCGCCATGCCCGGCGTGACGAAGGTGATCGTACTCGGCCACTCGTCCGGCAGCCCGCTGATGGCCGCCTACCAGAACATCGCCGAGAACAGCACTAAGGCCTGCAACGACGCGCGGAAGATTTTCAAGTGCCCCGACAGCCTGGCCAATCTGCCACGCGCCGATGGGGTGATCCTGCTCGACCCGATCTTTGGCGTCGGCGCCAATGTGCTGGCCTCGGTCGATCCAGCCATCACCGATGCGGCACCGAAGGTGCGCAACCCGGCGCTCGACATGTTTAGCGCCAAGAACGGGTTCGCCAAGGACGGAGCCCACTACTCCGCCGCCTTCCTGAATGCCTATTTCGAAGCAGAGGGCCGCAAGAATAACGCCATGATCGACGCGGCCCAGGCACGCTGGGCCGCCGTGAAAGCCGGCAAGGGCACCTATGCCGATGACGAGCCCTTCATTGCCGCCGGGGCCTCGCGCCGCCCGCGGATCTGGCCGCCGGCGCTGGGCCTGCTGACCCACACAAAAGAAGCGCATACCCTGCTGAAGGCCGACGGAACCCTGCCCTCGCAGGTGATCCATTCGGTGCGGCCGCCGATGGGTCTGGTGATGAGCTCGGACCGGATCAACGGGGGCGGGTTGGAGACCTCGGTGAAGCGCTTCCTCAACACCTTCGCGACCCGCGCCCTGCCGAACTATTCCGTCGATGAACAGTCGATCTCAGGCGTGGACTGGGAATCGTCCTATACTAACACTCCCAATAATATGGAGGGGGTCACCGTCCCCGCGCTGGTGATGGGCATGACCGGCCACTACTGGATCGTCTCGGCGGAGATGGCCTGGGAGCACGCTAAGAGCGCCGACAAAACGGTCGCCTTCGTTGAAGGGGCTACTCACGGCATGACCCCCTGCATGAACTGCAACGGGAATTATGGTGACACCGTGGGCCGGACCTTCGACTACATCGCCAACTGGATGAACACCCGCTACTGAGCGGTCGTCAGGGCACGGCCACGATATTCGAGTGTCAGCGCCGAAATCTAAACCCCTAAAGGACGATTATATGGCTACCGCAAACTCTTCTCCCCACCCTGTGCCGCAACCATTCCAGGGCCGAGAAGCGGTGTGTTTCGTTCGTCCTACCGCAGGCATGCGCACGATCCAGATGGCGGTGGCCCAATGAGCGCTGCGGGACTTCCGGTCGCCATTGCCGGCGGCGGGATCGCCGGCTTGGCGCTGGCACTCAATCTTCACGCCCGGTCTATTCCTTGCCGGGTTTATGAGGCTGCATCAGAGCTGAAGCCGCTTGGGGTTGGGATCACCCTGCTGCCGCATGCCATGCGTGAACTGAAAGCGCTGGGCTTGCAGGACAAGATCGCGGCGATCGGAATCGAAACCCGCGAAAGTGCGTTTTTCAACCGCTTCGGCCAACGCATCTATGGTGAACCAAGGGGAAAGCTAGCGGGATATCCCGTCGCAGAATAT
Source organism: uncultured Caulobacterales bacterium (assembly GCA_903889785.1). Lineage (GTDB taxonomy): Bacteria > Pseudomonadota > Alphaproteobacteria > Caulobacterales > Caulobacteraceae > Caulobacter. The sequence goes on along the minus strand of CAISYT010000174.1, from coordinate 3,732 downwards.
GGCATCCACCGCGGTGGGCTGCACATGCTGCTCTATCGTGAGGTTATCGCACGGCTAGGTGCGGACGCCGTGGTGCTAAATCGGCGTTGTGTCGGCCTCGATCAAGATGCCGAGGGCGTCACCTTACATTTTCAGACCGAGACCGGCGAACCGGCACCGAATGTGCGGGCAGAGATCGCTATCGCCTGCGATGGGGTCAATTCAGCGATCCGCAAACAGTACTATCCGCAGGAATCCCTGCGTTACACCGGGATCAACACGTGGCGAGGCGTGACCCGGCGCAAACCCATTCTGGACGGCCACACCTATATCCGCATCGGGGCACTCCGAACCGGCAAGATCGTGGTCTATCCCATCGTCGATTATCCAGAGACCGGCGAACAACTGATCAACTGGGTCGCCGAACTGGAAAGCGATGAATCGACACCCAACGATTGGAACCGTACCGCCGGGCCGGAAAAGGTTCTGCCGATATACAAGGACTGGGCGATAGACTGGCTGGACGTTCCCGACCTTATCGCCAGCGCCGAAGCGATTTTCGAGTACCCGATGGTCGATAAGGATCCCATCGATCGCTGGACCTTCGAGCGCGTGACCTTCGCCGGCGATGCGGCACACCCGATGTATCCGCGCGGCTCAAACGGATCGGCTCAGTCCTTTATCGACGTGCGCGTTCTAGCCGACCTTCTGGCCGGTACGGACGACGCGAGAGGCGCTCTGGCGCAGTATGAGAAGGACCGCCTCGCCACCGTTAACGCCATCGTGCAGACCAACCGCACCAGCCCACCCGACATTATCAACATCCGGGTCGAGGAACTGACCGGCGATCGACCTTTTGACAATCTGGACGCCGTGATCAGCCAGGGCGAACTACGAAACCTCTCGGACGCCTACAAACGGGTTGCGGGCTTTGGCATTCGGGACGTGGCATAATTTATAAGCTGTCGGGCGCAGCAGAGATGGGGAGAGACCGTGGCGCAATCCATTAACGTAACGAAGCTGATTGACGAGCGGCCGATTGGGCGCTCGGCAAGGGTGCGCTGGGCCCGGTGCTCGCTGCCGTCCTGCTTGGTATCATGCTCGGATCGCTCTTCATCGCGCCGCTGGCCGATCGATTTGGCCGCCGCCGCATCATCATTTTGTCGACCCTAGCTTTCGGTGCCATGACCCTGGCCACATCTTTCGCCTGGGACCTCAACAGCCTTCTGATCCTGCGCCTCCTGACAGGCCTTGGCTTGGGCGGCGCTATGCCGAACGCCATCGCCCTGACCTCCGAATATTGCCCTGAACGCCGACGCGCCTTTCTGGTGATGCTTATGTTCGGTGGCTTTTCGCTCGGCTCCGCCGGCGGCGGCTTCTTCGCGGCCTATCTGGTGCCCCACTATGGCTGGCACGCCGTCTTATTGTTTGGCGGCATCCTCCCGCTGGTTCTCGTCCCGATACTGATGTGGCGACTGCCGGAGTCGATGCAGTTCCTGGTCAACCGGGGCGAGGATGGTCCGCAGGTGCGAGCGCTCGCCACCCGCCTGGACCCCGACATCTCCCCAGAAGCCAAGCTTGTGACCGGACAGGAAGCGTCACCCCGCCAGAGCGTGCCAGATCTCTTCACCCACGGCCGGGCACCGATCACCCTTCTGCTCTGGCTCATGTTTTTCATGAGCATGCTTGACCTTTATCTCGTGGTGAATTGGCTGCCGACCGTGCTGCATGCGCAGGGTGCTGCGATGGGCCAGGCCGCGATAGCGGGGTCGATCTTCCAACTCGGCGGACTGGTCGGCACGATCGTTCTGGGCCTGCTCAGCGACCGGTTTGGCCGCGGCCGGATGCTGATGGTGGCCTATGGCTTCGCGGCGGTCTGTTTGGCTGCCGTCGCCTATGCGCAGGGCGGTTCGCTCAACCTCACGATCGCCATTGCCGGTGCCGGGTTTGGCGTGGTGGGGGGGCAGATCGCTGCCAATGCGCTTTCTGCGGCCTTCTACCCGACAAGCTTACGATCAACCGGCGTGGGTTGGTGCCTGGGGGTTGGCCGCATCGGCTCCGTCATTGGACCGGTCGTCGGCGGCATTCTGCTTTCGATGGACATGCCGCCACGGCAACTGTTCCTCCTCAGCATCATTCCCATGGTTATCGCCGCCATCGCCGCGGCATTCATCCAGCTTCACTATCGGCCGGTGGGACGTCCGGCAATAGCACATTAAGTCAGTCACGCCCTTGCACCAGCGCCGTCGACAACCCTCGACACTGGGGCTAATCCTGGGCGTTCAAGATGCCGTCAAAATAACCCTCGGGGGGATGCGTTGCGCTTAATCAGAAGCGGGCTCGCTGGAGCCTTTGCGTTGGCCCTCTTGGGCGTGATCACTGGCGCTGAGCCGGCCCGAGCCGAGACCTTGGCGGACGCCGCTTGCACGGGCCTGACCGCACCGGGTCAATTCCTCGACACCACGGTCACCTCGGCCAAGATGGTGCCGGCCAATACGGCGCAGAAGCTTCCAGCTTATTGCGAGATATCGGCGATGGTCCGACCCGAGCCGGGCTCTAACATCGGGGTGGTGTTCCGCCTGCCCGAGGGATGGAACGGCAAATTCTTCGGTATCGGCGGTGGCGGTTTCATCGGCAATCTGACGCTCCAAGGTGCCGCGCCAGGCCTGATGAAGGGCTACGCTACGGCGGGTACCGACACCGGCCACCCCTCGACCGACGGCACCGACGGAAGCTTCCTGCTCGACCGCCCAGGACACGTGAACCCGATCGCCGTGGCCGACTTCGGGTTCCGCGCGATCCACCTCATGACCACGGTCGGCAAGGCGGTAGCCAACACCTATTATGGTCGGCCAGTGAGCAAGGCCTATTACCAGGGTTGCTCAACCGGGGGCCGCGAGGGCCTGGCAGAGGTTCAGCGCTATCCGGATGATTATGACGGCGTGATCGCCGGGGCACCGGTCTATGATCTGAGGGTCCAGACCAGTGCCCTGTTCCGCATCCAGGCGTTTCACCAGGACCCAGCTTCGACCCTGACCGCCGAGCAGGTTGGGATCGTCAACAAGGCGGTGCTGGCCAACTGTGACACGGCAGATGGGCTGAAAGACGGCATCATAAACGATCCGATGGCCTGCAAATGGGACCCTGCGGCCCTGCGCTGCAAGGCTGGCGAGAGCGGTGCCCATTGCCTGACCCCGGCCCAGGTCAAGGCCATGCGCATCAGCTATTCGGGCGTGAAGGCCAAGAACGGCGCTGTGGCCGCCTGGCCGCTCGCCCGTGGTAGCGAAATGGACTGGATCAACCGCTCCATCGGCGGCCAGCCCAACAATCCCTATGGCTCCAACCATACGCTTGGCGCGCGCTATCTGTTCTTCCTGCTCTACGGCGACCCCGACAAGGCGTGGATGAACCTGACACCTGACCAGGTGATGGGCGACCTCGCCAAGAGCAAGGTCATCAAGGAATTCAGCGCCGACAATCCGGACATCTCTCAGTTCGTGAAGAAGGGCGGCAAGCTGCTGCTCTACCACGGCGGCTACGATCCTGGCCCCAGCCCCCTCGGAACCTTGGCCTACTTCAATCAGGCGCAGGCGGTCACGGCGGCCGAGCTCGGTATGCCCATCGAGGCTCTGAACAAGGACGTCCGGCTATTCATGGCAACCGGCGTTTACCACTGCCGTGGCGGCCCAGGTCCCGACCAATTCGATCTGCTTAGCGCCATGGAAACCTGGGCCGAACTTGGCCAGGCGCCGG
>CAISYT010000173.1 GCA_903889785.1 uncultured Caulobacterales bacterium | reverse complement strand
TGCGCACAGAGCCACACACCCCACCACTACCGGCTGTCTCTACCCCTAGTCTGCCGCGCCAGCGGACTGATTCGCAGGGGCGTGACGCTGGCAACAGCGGCGGCGGTCCGCTCCATCAGATCGTCCAGCATCAGGTCGCGATCCCAGATGGCCTCCCACAGCCGTGCCCGTGTCGGGTGGCGCGTTACTTGGACATCGTGCGTAGCCGCTCCTGGGCCTTCTGTGCGCGCCTGTTGGCCCTGCCGTAGGCGTCCATAGTCTAGGCGCTCTGCCGCCTATCGTCGGCGCGGGAGCTCTGCTATTGCCCGTGACCGCTTCAAGCTATTGCGCAGTAAGGATTTTCATCGTGACCGCGGCCGATCTGATCCGGCGACTGGGCCTGCTTATCCTGGTCGCCGTGCTGTTTGCTGCGGTGGTCTGGACGGGGGCCTGGCGGCATCTGAATCTCGGCGAGCTTGAGGCCCACCGGCGTGACTTGCTCGGCCTGGTGCATGATCAACTGGCGCTCTGCCTGATCGGGTTTGTCCTGGCCTATGTAGTGGTGGGGGCGACCGGCCTGCCTGGCCCGCTGATCATGACCCTGGCCGGCGGGATACTGTTTGGGCCCTGGATCGGTTCGATGGCGGTGCTGTCCGGGGCGACGATGGGCTCGGTGGTGCTTTTCCTGGCCTGCCGCTCAGCCTTTGGCGACCTGATCCGGCGGCGTGCAGGGCCGCGCCTTGCCGCTGTCGAGGCGATGATCAGCGACCGCATCTTCGAACATGTGCTGATCCTGCGCCTACTGCCGGTATTTCCGCTGGGCCTGATCAGCATCGGGGCCGGGCTGATCGGCGCGCCCCTGGGGGTGTTCGCGGCGGCGACCTGCCTTGGGATGATCCCCAGCACTCTGATCTACACCTCGATTGGCTCAGGCCTGAATCGCGTGCTCGATCAGGGCGGACGCCTTACGCCCCGGATTCTGGCCGATCCGCAAATCCTGTTGCCGCTGGCGGGTCTGGGCCTGCTGGCCTGTTTGCCGCTTGCGGTGCGCGCTTGGCGCGGTCGGACAGCGAAAGCGTCTAAACCTTAATCCATCGCCAACCCTAGCGCAGGGGGTCAGCGGACTTACCTAGTGGGCTTCGTCCCAGTTCTTCGCGGCGCGGGCCTCGACGGTCAGGGGCACGCTCAGCGCCACGGCGGGATCGGCGGCGTTTTCCATCACCGCCTTGATGACGGCGCAGGCGCGGTCCGCTTCCGCCGCGGGACATTCGAACACCAGTTCGTCGTGCACCTGCAACAGCATATTGGTGGCCAATCCAGCCGCCTGTAGGGCCGCGGGCATGCGGATCATGGCGCGGCGGATGATGTCGGCGGCGGCCCCCTGGATCGGGGCGTTGATCGCCGCCCGCTCGGCGAACTGGCGGTGCGCGCCGCTGGCGCTGCGGATGGCGGGAATGTCGATACGGCGGCCGAACAGGCTGGTCACATAGCCCTGCTCGCGCACCAGGGCCTTGGTGGCGTCCATATAGTCGCGGATGCCGGGAAAGCGCTCGAAATAGGTCTTGATATAGGCCCCGGCCTCTTGCTGAGAGATGCCCAGCTGATTGGCGAGGCCAAAGGCGCTGATGCCATAGACGATACCGAAATTGATCGCCTTGGCTCGACGGCGCACCTCGCTGGGCATGCCCTCGACGGGCACCCCAAACATCTCGCTCGCCGTCATGGCGTGAATGTCGTCGCCGCGCCGGAAGGCTTCCTTCAACTGGGGAATATCGCCGATGTGCGCCAGCAGGCGCAGCTCGATCTGGCTGTAGTCGGCGCTGATCAACAGGTTGCCCGGTTCGGCGATAAAGGCCTTGCGGATCTTGCGCCCTTCCTCGGTGCGGATCGGAATGTTCTGCAGGTTGGGATCGGACGACGACAGCCGCCCGGTGGTGGTCGCCGCCAGGGCATAGGCGGTGTGGACCCGGCCAGTACGCGGGGCGATGGCGGCAATGAGATTGTCGGTATAGGTGCCCTTGAGCTTGGAAAGCTGGCGCCAGTCGAGCAGCACCTGCGGCAGTTCATGACCCTCGGCCGCCAGGGCTTCCAGAACGTCGCTGTCGGTGGCCCATTGGCCCGAGGCGGTCTTCTTGCCGCCCGACAGGTTCATCTGATGGAACAGCACCTCGCCGATCTGTTTGGGACTGCCCATGTTGAACGGCCGACCAACCAGGGCCTGAGCCTGTTCCTCGTACTTGCTCATGCGCATGGAAAAGTCGTGCGAGAGATGGCGCAGCACCTCGGTGTCGACCTTGACCCCGGCATTCTCCATCTGGGCCAGCACAGGCGGCAGCGGCCTCTCTAGCGTCTCATAAACCGTCAGGAGGCCGGCGGGTGCCAGGCGGGGGCGCAGCACATTATAAAGCCGCAACGTCACATCAGCGTCTTCGGCAGCGTAGGCCGTCGCCTGCTGCAGATCGACATGTTTGAAGCTGATCTCGCCCTTGCCGCTGCCCGCCACCTGTTTGAACGGAATGGGCGCGTGGCCCAGGTGCAGCTTGGAAAGCTCGTCCATGCCGTGCCCGTGCAGCCCGCCCTCCAGCACGTAGGAGATCAGCATGGTGTCGTCGACGGGCGCAACATCGATGCCGTAGCGGCTCAAGACGGCGATGTCGTACTTGGCGTTCTGAGCCACCTTGAGCACGCCCGGGTCTTGCAGCAGGGGTTTTAGTGCCGCGATCACGTCGGCCAGCGGAATCTGCGTCAAGTCGGCGGCGGCCTCCAGCTGCAGGCCGTCCTTTTCGCTATGGCCCACCGGAATGTAGCAGGCCACTCCCGGTGCCAAGGCCAGGGATATGCCGCACAGGCCCGCATTGGCCGATGACAGGGCGTCGGTCTCGGTGTCGAAGGCGACCAGGCCCCGCGCCTGGGCGAGTGCGATCCAGCCGTTCAGGGTGTCGATATCGCGCACGCAGACATAGGCCGCATGGTCCACAGTCTGTGGCTCTACCGCCTGGGTTTCCGATGGCGCGAACTCCGGGCGCATCACTGGCGCGCTGGGCGTGCTGGGCCGGGGCCGCAATGCCGGCGAGGGCTGGGCGGTGGAGGCGACACCATCGCCTACCCGGCGAGCCAAGCTGTTGAACTCCATCTCGGCGAAGAACGCGGCCAGGGTTGCCTTGTCTGGATCGCGCACGCGCAGGTCGTCGATCGGTTCGGGCAGGGGCGTATCGCAGTCGAGCTGCACCAGGGCGCGGCTTAGTCGAATCTGGTCGGCGAAATCGATCAGGGTCTGGCGACGCTTCTCCTGCTTCACCTCGCCGGCGCGCTCGAGCACCGAATCCAGGCTGCCATATTCGTTGATCAGCAAGGCGGCAGTCTTGATGCCGATGCCTGGAGCCCCCGGAACATTGTCGACACTGTCGCCACACAGGGCCTGAACATCGACCACGCGGTCGGGCGTCACGCCGAATTTTTCGAACACCTGGTCGGGCCCGATTCGCAGGTTCTTCATGGTGTCGAGCATGGAGACGCCGTCGCCAACCAGCTGCATCAGATCCTTGTCGGAGGAGACGATGATGGTCTCGCCGCCCTGCTCACGCACGCGGCAGGCATAGGCGGCAATTATGTCGTCGGCCTCGTAGCCGGGCAGCTCCAGGCATGGCACCCCAAATGCGCGCGTGGCGGCGCGCACCAGCGGAAACTGCGGGATCAGGTCTTCCGGCGGCGGCGGGCGGTGGGCCTTATACTCAGAATAGAGCTTATTGCGGAAGGTCTTCTCGGCATGGTCGAACACCACCGCCAGGTGCGTCGGGGCGTCAGACTGCATGTCGCGCAGCAGCTTCCACAGCATGTTGCAGAACCCGCTCACGGCCCCCAGAGGCAGGCCATCGCTCTTGCGCGTCAGCGGCGGCAAGGCGTGATAGGCGCGGAACAGATAGCCCGAGCCATCGACCAGATATAGCCGCACGGCGGACCCATCCTGGGTCAGTTGGCGATCTTCGATCGGGGGGGCGTCGGGAACGTCGATTTG
>CAISYT010000172.1 GCA_903889785.1 uncultured Caulobacterales bacterium | reverse complement strand
CCGTAGATGTCGCCGTTATAAGTTTTCAAACCGGGGCACCCTGGTTATTTTCCGGCGCGACTGTCGGAAAATCCGCCTTCGTTTCAGTGGGCGGCTATGCTCTAAGTATAACTCAAACCCATCCGAGAATGGGCGGCTCAGACAACATGACGCGAGGCCAAGGTGCGATTTCTTAAGTTGATCTACGTGCAGGTGATCATCGGGATCATCCTGGGGTCCCTGGTCGGCTGGCTATGGCCGAAGATCGGTGTCGACCTGAAACCGCTCGGCGACATCTTCGTTAATCTGGTGAAGATGGTTATCGCACCGCTGGTGTTCTGCACCGTGGCCGGCGGCATCGCCCACATGAGCAACCTCAAACAGTTGGGCCGCGTCGGCGGCAAGGCGCTGATTTATTTCGAGGTGATCTCAACCTTCGCCCTGTTTGTCGGTCTGGCGGCAGCGTTCGTGCTGCACCCCGGCGACGGCTTCAATATTGACGTCAAGTCGCTCGATCCCAAGATCGCGGCCGAATATGTCGGCAAGGCCGCAGAAATGAAGCCGATCGACTATCTGATGCACCTGGTGCCGACGAGCTTCTTCGGCGCCCTGGCCAACGGCGACATTCTGCAGACCCTGGTTATCGCCATCTTCACCGGCGTGGTCTGCACCCGCTTGGGTGAGACCGGGACCAAGATCGCCCACGGGCTGGAAAGCATCTCGAAGATCTTCTTCGGCATGATCCATATCATCGTGAAGATCGCGCCGCTCGCGGCCTTCGGAGCCATGGGCTTCACCATCGGCAAATTCGGTATCCACGCGCTGATCCAGCTCGGATTCCTGATCGGGGCCTTCTACCTGACCTCGATTGTCTTCATCGTCGTGGTGCTGGGCGCAGTCTGCGCCTTGTCCGGTTTCTCGGTGTTCCGCTTCATCGCCTATATCCGTGAAGAGCTGTTCATCGTGCTCGGCACGTCCTCGTCAGAGACCGTACTGCCGCAGTTGATGGAAAAGATGGAGCGCCTGGGTGCCTCCAAGCCGGTCGTTGGGCTGGTGATTCCAGCCGGGTATAGCTTCAACCTGGACGGCACCAACATCTACATGACCCTGGCTACCCTGTTCCTTGCCCAGGCGACCAACACTCACCTGACCGCCACCCAGATCGCCACCCTCCTGGTCGTAGCGATGCTGACGTCCAAGGGTGCCACGGGCGTCACCGGCGCGGGCTTCATCGTGCTGGCGGCAACCCTGGCCGTGGTTCCAACGATCCCTGTCGCGGCGATCGCCATCCTGGTCGGTATCGACCGTTTCATGAGCCAGTGCCGCGCGCTGGTGAATCTGATCGGTAATGGCGTTGCCGCCCTGGTGGTGGCCGCCTGGGAAGGCGAGCTCGACCGCGACAAGCTCAAGCTCGAGCTCAAGCGCGGCCCAGGCTACATTGAGGAACTGGAACTTCAAGGTAAGCCGATCATTCGTGGCGGCGCGCACTAGCGCCCTGTTTTCACCGACTGAAATCGACACGGCGGGGACCTGGCAAAGGTGCCCGCCGTTGCTTTATGGCCCGCCGCGTAACCTGTGGCCGGGGGCGCCCAAGCCCCGCTTCAGGGGCTCATTAGGGGAATATACGGAGGGGCGGGTCGATTGACACGGCTGTTTGAAAGTCGATATGTCCCTCCATCGACATGGGACATCGTTGCATCCTTATCGTGCGAATTTCGGCTGTTTCGACAGTCGTTTGACGATCGCATTGATGCTCGTCTCCTGACCGATAAATGGAGGGTAACTCCATGGGCAATCGTATAAGTCCATGCGGTAATGAGGAGGCAGATAAGTAGATGCAGTTCCTAGAATGGCTTACAGCTTGGCCAATCAGCACATGGATCCAGGAGTCCGAATGGGGCTTTCCGGTCTTTCTGGCCTTTCATTCCATCGGCCTCGCCGTGGTCCTGGGCGTGCTTGTCATGCTCGATGTCCGCATCCTGGGTTTTGCTAAGTCGTTCCCGGTTTCCAGCTTCAGCAAGCTGATGACCTGGGCCTGGGGCGGGTTCATCATCAACGCCATCTCGGGGATCATCCTGTTTGCGGCTGACGCATCGCGGCTCAGTGTGAACTGGGCTTTCATTATGAAGATGACCTGTGTGGTTCTGGGCGTCATCACCGCTTGGCTGATGTCGCGTCAGCTCAACTTCCCAGCCTACACCTACGCCACTGACGCCGAGGCTGATGCGATGGGCGAACCCGTCGTGACCAAGAGCCTTCGTTACCTCGCCATCGCCTCGCTGGTGATCTGGACCATGGCCATCGTCGCGGGCCGCCTGATCGCCTACATCAACGACAGCTTCGCGCTGAGTGGGAGCGCCTTCTGATGACCCCTGCTGAAATGCACCCCGTGCTGCAGATGCTCCATGACCTCCCCTTGGGGACGATCATTCGGAATTCATCGTGGCTCTACACCTACTTTCTCTGCCTGCACTTCCTGGGATTCTCGCTGCTGTTTGGCGGGCTTATGGTGGTCGACCTGCGCGTGCTGGGTTTTGCCAAGCGCATTCCGCTCGATAAGTGCCTGGCGTTCCTGCCTTGGGTCATCATCGGTTTCTGCATCAACGCCTTCACAGGCCTGTGCTTTTTTTGTTTCCAGCCGTTCCAGCTTTGGGCGAACTGGGCCTTCAAGATCAAGATGATCCTGGTGGCTCTCGCAGGGCTGAACGCCCTGTTCTTCACCCTGGTCGAAGACAAGAAGCTGCATGCCTATGCCGCCGAGGGTAAGTCGCCGGACCTTGGCATGAAGATTTCGGCGCTCGCGTCCTTGACCATTTGGGTGCTGGTGATCGTCGCGGGCCGCCTCATCGTGGCCTTCCAGGGGTCGTCCAGCCTGTTTGGTGGCTCGACCGACGGCTGATCCCCGGCTGGCCGCTCTGGGCGGTGACTGCAGTCAAGACAAGACGCCGTTCGGACCTCCGGGCGGCGTTTTGCATTTCCTGACGCGCCGGTAAGCGCCCTATCTTAGCTCTGGAAAAGTCCCCGTCAGATGCTATAGTTCTCATGACCGGTGTAACAATTGATCGGCTATCGCTTGGCGTGAAATCGACACATTTTTCGATCAACAAGAATTCCAAGCCATGAACCAGGTAAGAGAAATAGGGAGCTCTGAGGACCCAATGAAGAAGTTTCTGATTATGAGCGCGGCGGGCCTGATGGCTCTGGGTATGGCCAGCGCAGTTTCGGCGCACCATGCCGTGAACGCCCAATTCGACGTGGATAAGGAAGGGACCATCACCGGCACCCTGGCTAAGCTCGACAACGTGCAGCCGCACAGCTTCTGGTACTTCATCGTGAAGAAGCCCGGTGGCGCTGTCGAAAAGTGGAGCCTGGAAGGCCCGAGCCCGGGCAACCTGCGCCGCTCCGGCATCCGCATGAAGGAAGACATGACAGTCGGTAAGGAGTTCACGGTTTGGTACAACACCGCGCGTGATAACTCGACCACCGGCTACATCCGCGGCGTGATGGTCAATGGCAAGCGCGTGAATATGCAGGCCGACTACACCACGCCCGACGGCAAGTAAGACTTCGCTGAGCGCTCCAGCGAGCGCTCACCAAGACGAGAAAAGGCCGCCAGGTTCGCTTGGCGGCCTTGTTCGTGTCTCATTGCTCGACTGAATGGCCTCCCAGCGTCCGGCAACTTGCCGCTGGCCGTGGAATCCGATTTAGCCATTGCGGCCCGCAATCTTCCTTGCTTCCCAAGCGTATAACAGCCTAGTTTCGGACTCCATTCGTCCCGCCCAAAGACCCCATTTGGTCGGCGGTCTAGGCAAGAAGAAAAAAAAATCGCAGGAGGATGCGTTGATCTTGAAGAAATTGGCCCTCGGTGCTGCCCTGGCTGTCATGGCGGCGGCAAGCGGTTCGGTGGCCCTTGCGCAGCAAGAAGCGCCCGTGCGCCCCGCCTATGTTCCGCAAACAGGCGATTATGTGCCACCGACCAAGCGGCCGGATATGAACGACTGGTTCATCCAGCGCACCAAGCCGACAGGTACCACTCCGAAGCGCGCCGATGGTCACCCCGACCTGACCGGCTTCTGGAACCTGGGCTTTGGTTCGCCGGTTCCCGAACAGGGCGGCCGCCGGAAGAACGAGTATTTCGAGCCTGATCAATCGGCGCTGCAACGCTCCGGCCATTACTACCTGCCGTTCTACAAGCCCGAATACTGGAAAAAGGTCACGTCCCTGAGCTTCAGCAAGGTGGATTCCGATCCTGCCTACGGCTGCGATGCGGAAGGCGTGCCGCGGATGGGCATTCCGCAAAAGATCATTCAGGCCGACAAGGAAATCTGGCTCTATGACGGCGGTGAAACCCGCATCATTCCGATTGGCACGCGCAAGCTGACGGAAGATGACGGTGACGAAGCCGCCGACAAGGGTATTTCCGCGGCCCACTGGGACGGAGATGTCCTGGTGATCGACAGCGTCGGCTTCAATGGCGACACCTGGCTGGCCTGGGAAGGCCTGTTCCACACTGACCGTATGAAGGTAACCGAGCGTCTCTGGCGCGACGGCAACATCCTTTATTACAACTTCACGGTTGATGACCCGACCATCTTCCTGCGTCCGTGGACCTCCGCGACACAGTGGAAGCGTCAGAACCCCAACAATCCGACGCCGAACGAGGGCCTGCCCTGCCTGTCGGCCGACCCCAAGAACATCATCGACCAATATTACCGCGGCTAAGCCACCGGGAAAATTGGATCAGCAAACCGTCATTTTGAGGAAACTCTGGTGCATAAGAAAACCATAATGGCTGCCTCGATGGCTGCCGCAACGATCGCCTCTTCGTTAATCGCCACCGGGGCCATGGCCCAAGAAGGTATGGGCGGAGGCGGTGCCCCGGCGCGCGCGCCCGTGCCCGTTTGCCCTGCCAGCGGCTACAACCCCCCGCTGTTCGCCTTTGCCGGCGGTAATGACGGACTGACCGCCGTCTACCAGGTGGTAAGCCCCTGTTCGCCGCCCGAACTCAAGAACGTTATCGAATCCATGGGCTTTGGTCGTTCGCGCCCGCTGTCCAGCCGTTCGGTCTTGGCGACGGTGTTTTCGGCCACCGGCACCTGGGTCGACGCCGTCGCTGGTCCGATCAAGCTCGACTATGCGAACATCAGCTCGAACTACTACTATCCGGGCATTCGCGTTGAAGCGAAGGGCAAGGACGCTAAGGGCAAGCCGTTCTACAACACCGAAGTGTTCAACACCGACCGGGCCTGGGACGAAACCGGCCCGGGCTATGGCCCCAAGCCTGGCCCTAAGGACGCCATGTCCTATCGCCCGGTCTGGATGAAGCTGACCCCTCCGGGTGCGCTGCTTTCGATCGTGGAAGCCGAGGGCCATGTGACGGTGGGCAAGGACGCCCAAGGCAACATGACCTTCACGGGTAAGTCGCCTTACGAGCCCTATCCCGTGACCATCACGGTCAATAGCGCCAACCTGGTCACCAAGGTTTCGGTGCCCTACATGAAGCACACCTACGCGGCGAGCTTCGATGGCTACAATCCCGTTACCGAGCGGATCGACAACGTCCGAAACAAGTGGGAGCCGGGCTATCTGTTTCCCTGGGTCGACCACATGACCTGGACGAAGGACGGCAAGATGATCGCTGACCTGACCACCACCTCCTACCAGACCAATGGCTATGTCGTGATGCCCTATCCGGAACTCTTGAAGGCCACCAAGGAAGAGGCTGATCCGATGCTGGGTTACGACCGGAACGATCCGGCGGATCCGCGCAACGATCCGGCCAACCAATTCACTCCAGGAGGCTAAGGCCCCTTAGACGGTGAAAAAAACAGCAAGCCCCGGCAGCATTCGCGGCCGGGGCTTTTTGCTGCGCCATGCGGCCGCGCTCGGCGCTTGACCTTGGAAATCGGGCGGGTGAAGAGGTCGCCGCAATCATAAGACATCCGCCGGCAGCGGGGCAGGGGACACACCATGACCACCTATAAGATCGCGCTCATTCCTGGCGACGGCATTGGCCACGAGGTGGTCCCCGAAGGCGTGCGAGTCCTGGAAGAGGCTGGCCGCAAGTTTGGCTTCGACTTCAAGTGGGATGAACTTCCCTGGAGCTGCGAATACTACGCCAAGCACGGCGAGATGATGCCGAAGGACGGTCTGGATCAGATCCGCAATCACGACGGGATCTACCTGGGCGCAGTCGGCTTTCCCGGCGTTCCCGACCATATTTCACTGTGGGGCCTGCTGCTGCCCATCCGACGTGGCTTCGACCAATATGTCTGCCTGCGGCCGATCAAGCTGATCCGAAACATCGTCTCGCCCCTGCGTGGTCGCGAGGCCGGCAGCATCGATTTCGTATTGGTGCGCGAAAATACCGAAGGTGAATATTCCGACCAGGGCGGCATATTCAACGAGGGGGCGCCAGAAGAACGGGTCGTTCAGGAGAGCATCTTCACCCGCAAGGGCACGGACCGGATTTTGAAATACGCCTTCGAACTGGCCAATTCACGCCCGCGCAAAAAGCTGAGCTGGGCCACCAAATCGAACGGCATCTATATCTCGATGCCCTATTGGGACGAGCGCGCCAAACTGATGGCCGCCCAATACCCAGACGTGAAAGCCGACAACTATCATATCGACATCCTGGCGGCGCATTTCGTGCTGAACCCTGATCGCTTCGACGTTGTGGTAGCCTCTAACCTGATGGGCGACATCCTGTCCGACCTGGGGTCGGGCTGTACCGGCACCATCGCCATTGCCCCTAGCGCCAACATCAATCCCGAGAAGATTTACCCCTCGATGTTCGAGCCAGTGCACGGCTCGGCACCAGACATCTTCGGTCGTAACATCGCCGACCCAATTGGACAGATCTGGTCGGGTGCCATGATGCTGGAGCACCTGGGCCATCAGGACGCCGCCGACGCGATCGTCGAGGCAATTCAGCTGGTGCTCGACGATGGTCCGCGCACGCCTGACCTCGGCGGCAAGGCCAGCACCCAGGAGATGGGCAAGGCGATTGAGGATGCGTTGCGCGGCATGTCGGTCTAGGCCGCGCCCAGCGCCTTCATCTCGGCATAGAGGTCACTCTTGCTCTCGAAGCCTATGCCGGGAAGTTCGGGCATGACGATGTGCCCGGCTTCCACCCGCACGCCGTCCGGGAATCCGCCATAGGGCTGGAAAAGGTCCGGGTAACTCTCATTGCCACCCAGGCCCAGGCCCGCAGCAATGTTGAGCGACATCTGGTGCCCGCCGTGAGGGATGCAACGGCTGGGCGACCAGCCGGCGATGCTCAATTCCCGCAAGGTGCGCTGATATTCGCATAGTCCATAGGACAGGACGCAGTCGAACTGCAGCCAGTCGCGGTCGCTGCGCATGCCGCCATAGCGCAGCAGGTTACGGGCATCCTGGTGGCTAAACAGGTTTTCTCCCGTGGCCATCGAGCCCGGGTAAAACTCAGCCAGAGCGGCTTGCAGGGCGTAGTCGAGAGGATCGCCCGCTTCCTCGTACCAGAACAACGGATAGTCACGCAGCATCTTGGCGTAGGCGATGGCGGTTTCCAGGTCGAAGCGGCCGTTGGCATCCACGGCCAGCTGGGCATCCGATCCAATCTCGCTCAGAACGGCCTCTATCCGCTTGGCGTCCTGCGCTAGAGAATCGCCCCCGATCTTCATCTTTACGACGGTGTAGCCACGGTCGAGATAGCGCCGCATCTCGGCACGCAACATGGCCAGGTCCTTGCCCGGATAGTAGTAGCCGCCCGCGGCGTAGACGAAGACGCGCCGATTGGCCTCGCGGCCGTGGCGCTCTGCCAGCAGGCGGAAAAGCGGCTTGTCCGCTATCTTGGCCACGGCGTCCCAGATGGCCATGTCCAGTGTGCCGACCGCGACAGACCGCTCGCCGTGGCCGCCCGGCTTTTCGTTGTTCATCATGGCCGCCCAGGCCTTATCGGGATCGAGGTTTTCGCCCGTCACGTCGGCAAGGTCGCCGGCTTCCAGCAGCCGGGGTGCGAAGCGCTCGCGGATCAGCCCGCCCTGGCCATAGCGGCCGTTGGAGTTGAAACCGTAGCCGGTGGCGCGCTTGCCGCCGGCCTCAATCGTCACCGCCACCAGGCTGGCTGTCATCTTGGAGAAGTCGATGTAGGCATTGCGGATCAGCGAGGCGATCGGCTTGGTGATTTCGCGGACGTCGGTGATGCGGGCGGACATGCGTGCGGTCTCTCGCGCTGGGGCTGGCGGAGTTCCTAGGGCGCAGCGTGCGGAGGCGCAAATCTTACCCAAGCCTGATAACAAAAAGGGCGGCTCCTCATGAAGCCGCCCTTTCCGTCCGCAGTGTCTTTGGAGACTAGTATTTGACCTTCAACTCCATGCCAAAGGTGCGCGGCGGGTTGAGGTTTCCATAGTCGCCGATCGTGCCGCGGTTGGCGACCGAGATGCGGTAGACGTAGGTCTCGTCCAGCAGGTTGCGTGCCCAGAGCGATACTGTAGCGGTCGCGCCGCCGTCCGCCATGCCGATATCCGCCAGGGCGAGGTTGCCGTTGACGATAAAGCTCTTATCGCCCAACGCAGACACGTTCTGTATCAGCCTGCCGGTCGGAGATACGTCGGCGAACTCGCTCTGGAAGGAGTATTGAGCGTCAGCATAGTTGGCGTCGAGGTGACCAAGCAGGGTCAGGTCGCCGACGGGCCACTGATAGTCGACGTAGCCCGACGCGGCGTTCTTGGGCGTGTAGACCACGTTGACTGGGAACGGCGCTCCGAGAGGCAAATTATAGTCGGTGTTGCCGGTGAATGGGAACGGCGCGGCCGGAATTTTCACATCCGTATAGGCGTAGTTCAGGCCCACGGTCATGTTGTCGATCGGCTTCCAAGTAAATTCCGCTTCGAAGCCGCGGATCGTCGACTTACCCGGCGCGTTGCGGGTTTCTTCGGTGTGTGCGCCTTGAGTCGGGCTGCCAGGAATGGTGTCGACGTTGTCGAAGTCGATCTGGGTGTCGGTGCGGTCCATGGCATAGGCTGCCACGTTCATGCGAACCCTGTTGTCAAACAGGATTGTCTTCGCACCCAGCTCATAAGCCTTCACTTCTTCGGGGTCGAAGGGGCTGAAGGTCTGCGAGCGGGAGTTGGCCCCGCCGGAGCGGAAGCCGGTCGAGTACTTGGCGTAAAGGTTGATGCCAAAGGCCGCGTCCCAGGAAACGGTAAGCAGTGGGTCGAAACGGCTGTTCTCATAGTCGAACTTGAAGTTCGTCGCCTTGCCGCCGACGATGTAGAGGGTGCCGTTGCGCGTGTCCGTGGTCAGACGACCGCCGGCGGTCACGTGCACGGCTTCCATCATGGAGGGGGTGTATGTGCCCTGGCCATAGATGGCGGTGCTGATGGCGTCGGCTTGGCTGGCGCGGGTCAGGAAGCGGGTGCCGTATTCCCAGCCTGCCGTGCCGGCGGCGGCCTTTGAGGTGCCGGCCGAGGTGCGGATGACATAGGCGGTACCGTTGGCGTTCCACTGGTTGGTGAATGGGGTGGCCGCCGATTCCTTGGCGTGTTCCTGGAAGTAGTAGATGCCGCCGACATAGGTCACTTGGTCGCCGATGTTGCCGACCGCCTGAAACTCTTGGCTGAACTGACGCTGATAGAGGTCCGACACGCTGTAACGGCCGAAGTTGGCGTTCGGAGCGAACACGTTGCGGCTGCCGATGCCCGCGTTATCCCACTGGTTGGTACCAACCGCGCGGGCGGAAGAAATCGAGCGCAGTTCCAGAGAGTCGTTGACCTTGTACTTCAGGGTGGCGGCGGCACCGCCTGTGTCGTCGACGCTCGGCTGTTGCACTGTGCCAATGTCCGAAACGGTCTGACGGTCGGTGTGGACGCTGATCAGCGGTGCCAAGGGGTTGATCGTGCCGGCCGGAGCCGACGCAGTCGCCGTGATTTCAGCCAGGGTACGGACGCGCTTGCCGTAGGGGTTGTAGCTCAGGAGTTGGCTGTAGAACGGGGTGTTCAGGTCCTTGGCGATGTCGGCGGAGAACTCGGCGCTGAAACCGTCGGTCGGCTGCCACAGGGCGGTGATCCTGCCGCCGTGACGGTCGTAGAGACCCCAGCCGGACTGGCCGTTCATGGGGTTCTTCACGAAGGCGTCCTGGTGTTGGATCAGGGCGTCGATCTTGACCGATATATTGGCGAATGCCGGAAGGTCCTGGTGGACCTCCGCGCCGTAGGCACCGTAGTTTCCGGTGCCGACACTGGCGCGGCCGCCCATCTTGCCGGTCGGTTGCTTGGTGACGATGCTAAGGGCGCCGCCTTCGGTGTTGCGGCCAAACAGGGTGCCCTGCGGTCCGCGCAGCACTTCAATGCGCTCGACGTCGAACAGGGCGGCGTTCAGGCCTTGCTGACGGCCAAGGTAGACACCATCGATATAGACGCCAACGCCCTGGTCGCGGGCGGTCTGGTTGGCGTCGAACGGCACGATGCCGCGAATGCCGACCGTCAGGGCCGACTGGCGGGATTCGAAGGTTGCGATCCGAAGCGACGGCAGGGCACCGTCGGCCAAGTTCAGCAGGCTTTCGACGTGGCGGGTTTCGAGATCCGCCCCGGCGATGACCGAGATCGCGATCGGTGTCTTCTGCAGGTTGGTGGCCGACTTGGTCGCCGTGACGATGACTTCCGAAATCCCGCTGTTGGAAGTGGCGGTTTGAGCGAAGGCCGGCGAGGCCATGAACGCGATCAGAGCGCCGCCGATCATCAGCCGCGAACGCAGGTCCGCCTTTTGGCGAATGGTAGTCATTTGATATCCCCTAAATTTGTTCGACCGCAGTTCGACTGGGCTGCGTGCCGAATACGCGGGGGAAAAGACGATTGAGTGCGATTTATGTGACGCTTCTGCGAAGCTCGCCCGGATCGCCGATGACGTGTCTACTATTTCCGACAGATGGGCCAATTTGGCCACAGTGGCACAAACCTAGGGACAATCGGAGCGTGCCGACCGGCCGAACCAACATGTCTAGGCTGTAGTCGCAGCCCCAAAACGCGAGGCGCGTCCATGCGCTAAACTTCGCCCATCTGTCCCTAGCCTGTCACACGCGGCAGATAATCGAGAGGCTCTAATAGAGGGTCCGCCGTGTACATTACAGTTCCACTCCGCAGCACCGCCGAGATCGAACGCCTGCATACCGCCGCCTACAGCTTCGCGGAAACCCGGCCTGACGGCTTTAGGCCAGCGATCATCTCCATCATCAGCGAGCCCATGGCGTTTGCACAGATCGCCGTAAATGATGAAGAGGCAGGCCGCGCCTTCTACGTCTTTTGGTCGTCGTACCGTAGTCGCCGTCTCGATCTGGCCGCTTAAGGCCGGCGACATTTACCGATTGGGGGCCGCCCCTGTTGCTGGGCTAATAAAGGATCCCAAGCTTTCCAGCGGCATGTCCAGCTCGCCCAAACCCGCCAACTTCATCGCCGCCTTTAAGGTACGGATAGGCTCGGCGTTCGAGGTCGTGAACCCAAGGTCGAACAAGGGCGCGCGTCGGTCGCCGACATTGACGAATCCGCGCGCATCCGTGGCGTTGATTTGCACGCCATAGCGCTTGCCCGTCGTGGTCGAACACAGCAGTGCGAAGGTCTTGCGGTCGGCCAGTAAGCGTGGCGTGGGCAGACAGTCGGGATAGTCGCTCGCGACGGCCTTGGCATAGCTCCACTGGTCTGCGGTCATCGGCTGGTCGAAGACGATTTTCAGCACCAGAACCCCGGGCGCGATGGCCGCCCCGGAGGCGGGCCAGGTGGCGGTAACCTTGGGCGGGTCGCTACTCACGACCGCCACACCAGACACCACATTGGGGTCGGAAGGCGCGGGCTGGGCAACGGCCGCTGTCGCGAAAGCCGCTACGAGCAGCAAACCAAGATTGCGGATGGAACGGTAGGCCATGCTCTATTGTACTCCGCCTATCGCGGCCAGACTTGGGCAGTCGGACTTGGGCACCCGAGCTTGGGCAGGATATAGGACTCAAACCATGGTGCGGCCGCCAGGCCAAGACCACAGAGATTCATGCAGCAGCCCCATCCCAAGGCCGTCCTCACTGATATATTCGGCGCAGCCTTGTCGGCGGTGCAGGGCCGGTCGCTGATCGCCTTGCGGTCGCGGCTGGAGGGCGAGACCTGGGTCGGGGATTTCGGCGGACAAATACTGCGCTGGCCGCTCCCACCGGGTGGCCGGGTGCTGGTGGTCGGGGCCGGCAAGGCCACGGCATCGCTGGCGCAGGGTCTGGAGGCGGTGTTAGGCGCGTGCATTGATGATGGTGTCATCGTGGTCAAGCACGGCCATGCCGAGCTGCTGGACCGTATCCGCACCGTCGAAGGCGGCCACCCGATTCCCGACGCGGCGGGCGAGGCAGGCACGCGTGCCATGCTGGCGCTGATCGATGACCTCACGCCGGATGACCGGGTGTTTGTTCTGCTGACCGGCGGGGCCTCCGCCCTGCTGGCCGCGCCGATGGAAGGCTTGACCCTCGCCGACGAGGCAGCGGTGACCGATCTGTTGCTACGCAGCGGCGCCGCCATCGAAGAGATCAACACGGTGCGCAAGCGGCTCTCGCGCGTGAAGGGAGGCGGGCTGCTGCGCGCCATCGCCCCAGCGCAGTGCGTAACCCTGATCGTGTCAGACGTGCCCAGCAACGATCCCGGCATGGTCGGCTCGGGTCCGACAATTCCCGATCAAGCCTCACAGGGCGCGGCTCTGGCCGTACTCGACCGCTATGGACTCGCCGATAGAGTTCCGGCGGCGGTGATCCGGCACCTGAGAGACGCGCCAGTGCCCGTAGCTTCGCCGAATAGCAGCCCAGTGATCCTGTTGGCCAATAGCGACACGGCGGTGGACGCGGCTCTTGCCCGCGCCAGTGCACTGGGACTGGAGATCGCCTGGATCGACCGCCGTATGGACGGCAATACGCACGCCGCTGCTAACGCGTTTGTAGACCAGCTAAAGGCCGCCGCTGCGCGCCGCCGCGCGGGGGGGCCGCCCATGGTGCTGCTGGCTGCGGGGGAAACCACGCTGAAAGTCGTTGGCACAGGTAAGGGTGGCCGCAATCAGGAATTTGCCCTGGTCGCAGCGCGCCTGCTCGACGGTGAAGCGAACGTCGCCGTGCTGGCTGCCGGCACCGACGGCACCGATGGTCCGACGGACGCGGCGGGTGCCTTCGCAGACGGGGAAACCGCCGCGCGTGCCAGGACAGCTGGGGTTGATCTTGCCGCCGCCCTGGCCAGCAACGATTCCTATCCGGCCTTTGCGGCCTTGGGTGATCTGCTGATCACAGGACCGACCGGAACCAATGTTATGGACCTGGTGATCGGTGTAGCGCTCTAGGCTGCCCTCCGTTAGGTGCGTGGTACGTGCAGCGTCACCAGCGTTACCGAGCCGTCGACGGCGGCAATCTGATGCGGCACGCCTTGCGGAATGATGGCCCAGTCGCCCTTGGCGAAATGCCGTGATTGGCCGCCTTCGATACCCGTGCCGGTGAGGTTGGTGGCGTTGGTGCGCTTCTCGCCGATCATCTTGCCGCCGGTGACCAGGGTTGCCCCGCCATCGGCCACAAACATCATCTCTGCCTCCGTCTCATGTACGGCTGGCGGGCCAGCCGAGCCGCGGTATTCGACCTGCGACCGGTAGGGCGGCAGTACCAGCAAGGGCGTGTTGAGCTGCGGCTCATCCTTACGCACGGCCTTGGACTTGGCGGCCATGGCCATCACCTCGGCGGCGGTTACGAAGGTTACTGGCGGAGTGTCAGGGGGCACGGAGGCGAAGAGCGGCGGCGCGGCGGACGTGGCCGGTGCCTGGGCCAGCGCGGGCATCACCAGGATTGCGGAGGCGACCAGGGCAGGGATGATGATGCGCATGGGCGAACTCTCTGGTTGGTTTGTCTATTGTGCGCTTATCATGAGCCAGCTTCGCCGTTGATGCCAGGATGCAGGCTCCAGGTCGCGGCCAGGGCGATGGCGATCAGCACGGCCACCATCAGGCACAGGCCGGGCCAGCCGCCGGCCGAGTAGGCATGGCCGCTCACCGAACCCATGACGCTGGAGCCGGCATAGTAGGCCAGCAGGTACAGCGCCGCCGCGTGGCCCTTGGTGCTGGGGGCGATACGGCCCACCCAGCTATTCAGCACGGGCTGTGTGGCGAAGAAGCCGCCGGTGAAGATCGCCACCCCTGCGATGACGAGCCAAAGCGGCTGCGCCAGGGTGATCGCTAGGCCTGCACCCATCGCCAAAAGACCGATGGTCTGCACCGGCCGCCGCCCGATCCGGTCCGCCAACCCGCCAGCCAAGTAGGAGGAAACTACTCCCACCACATAGACTGTAAAAATCAGCCCAATCTGCGTCTGGTTCAGGAAGTAGGGCGCGGCCGAGAGCCGAAAGCCGGCGTAGTTATAGACGCTGACAAAGGCACCCATGCCCATGAAGCCCATTAGGAACAGGCGTTGCAGTCCGGGCCGGAACAGGTGGCCCTTCCAGGCCAGCCAGTGAAAGCGAAATCCCGCGTCGTGCTGGGGGGTAAAATTGCGCGAGCGTGGCAACAGCAAGAAAAATCCGATGGCTGTGACGAGGTCGATCAGACCCATTACGCCCAGCGCCACCCGCCAGTTGAAAGCCTCTGCAAGAGCACTAGTACCCAGCCGCCCGACCATTCCACCTATGGCGTTGCCCGACACATAAAGTCCCAACGAGAAGCCCAAGCCCTTGGGATCGATTTCCTCAGCGAGATAGGCCAGGGCCACGGCCGGCACCCCGCCCAAGACAACACCCTCTAGGGCGCGAACCAGCAAGAAGCTGGGCCAATGCGGGATAAAGGTCTGCACGATCGTCAGCACCGCAGCGCTGGCCATGGAGACGAACATAAGGCTGCGCCGCTCAAAGCCTTCGGCCAAGGCGGCGGCGGCGACCACGGCTATGGCCAGCAGGCCCGTGGTCATCGATAGGGCCAACGAGCTCTGCGCCGGGCTTACGCCAAAATCCCGCGCGAACAGCGGCAGCAGGGGCTGGATGCAGTACAGCAGGGAAAAGGTCGAGAACCCAGCCAGGAACAGGGCGAAGCTGATCTTCAGAAAGGCTGTGGAGCCCCGCACGGCATAGACGGGGGCCGCCTTGGCGGGATGTTCGGAGGCGGGCGGCATTCGGGGATATGCGGTCTTTCTGGCGGGCCGCCGGGCTTGAATCAGCGGCGCATTGCAATATGCACACCTCGCCTAGCATTGCTTGGCGCAGGGAGGAACTTATGGGCATTCAAAGGTCAGGCGGCGGCAACGGTCCCGATCGCCTTCCGTCTCTGACGCCAGAGGCGCTTACCCCAGCCCAGACGGCCGCGGCGGCCTCCTTCGCAGAGGTTCGTGGTGTCCCGGTGTTCGGCCCATTCTGGCCGCTGATCCGCAGCCCGGAGTTGATGCTGCGCGCCCATGAGATGGGCTATTATTTGCGCTATCACTCCAGCCTGCCCTTTGTGCTGAGCGAGATGGCGATCCTGTTGGTTTCCCGGCTGTGGTCCCAGCCCGTCGAGTGGGAAATTCACCGCCCGGCCGCCTTGAAGGCGGGCCTGCCGCTCGCTGTTGTCGAGGCTATTTCGGAAGGACGGCGTCCTGTGTCGATGGAGCCCGCCCAGGCTGCGGTCTATGATGTCTTTGATCAGTTGCACCGGACTCGCGGGATTGATGATGCGCTCTATGCCCGAGCCTGCGAACTGTTGGGCGAACAAGGCCTGATCGATTTGGCGGCGGTGGCCGGCTATTATACCTTGCTGGCGATGACCATGAATATCGCCCGCACCAAGACGGCCGGCGACGACGTGCCGCCGCTCAGCGGAACCTAGCCGCGCCCGGGAGTTGAAACCCGCGGTCCCCAAGCGGATAAGCGGGGATGAGTTCTGTCTTGCTGATTGCCGGTGCCGGATTGCTCGGCGGGGCCATGAATGCCCTGGCCGGTGGCGGATCGTTCGTGACCCTTCCCACCCTGATCGCGGCAGGCATTCCGTCCGTAAGCGCCAATGCCTCAAGCAGTGTTGCGCTCTATCCAGGCGGCATCGCCAGTGCTTTCGTCTATCGCGCTAACCTCGATGGCGTCGGCGGTGTGGGCGTAAAGCCCCTTTTGATCACTAGCCTGATCGGTGGGTTTGTTGGCAGCCTATTGCTGCTGTGGACCCCGACAGCGGTGTTCGACGGTGTGCTGCCCTGGCTCTTGCTGATTGCCACCCTGGCCTTGGCATTCGGCCGGCGAATTGCCGATCGGTTGCAAGGTGTCTTGCGCGGCCACAGCGGAATCGTGCTGGCGGTGCAGTTGGTGCTCAGTATCTACGGCGGCTATTTCGGCGGTGCAGCAGGGCTGATGTTGCTGGCGGCCTGGAGCCTGCTGGATGGGCGTGAGGTGAAAATCCTCAATGCCCCGCGCGTCGTTATGGTCAGTGCTTTTAATACGGTGGCGATTATCCTGTTCGCCATCGCCGGCGTGGTCTTTTGGCGCGCGGCCGCGATTATGGCCGTTGCCGCCCTGGTCGGTGGGTTTGCCGGTGCTCACTTCAGCCAACGGCTTGATCCTCGTATTGTGCGGGCGCTCACCCTGACCCTGGCCTGTGTCATGACCCTGCGCTTCTTCTGGCGCGCTTACGGTCACTAGGTCTTGCCCGCTGGGGCGAGAGGACTAAACAACGCCGACCATCGGTGAGGGGAAATTGCCATGCGGCATAGGGTTCTGGTTGCGGCGGCGCTGACCGACGCTGCCCTGGAGGTGGCACGGGCACGCTTTGATATTCTTTATGAGCCCACCGCAGCGACGGAGCCCGGTCAGATGCCGTCGCTAGCGGCGGCGCACAATGCCGTGGCCGTGGTGCTGGGTAGCCGAACCAAGGTGCCGGCGAGTGAGATTGAACGCCTGCCCAAGGCCGTGAAGATGGTGGCGACGGTCAGCGTCGGTTTCGACCACATCGACCTGGCCGCAGCCCGCGCCGCGGGCCTGATTGTGACCAACACACCCGATGTCCTGACCAATGCCACGGCCGACATCACCCTGTTCCTGATGCTTGGGGCGCTGCGTCGCGGCAAGGAATACTCGCAGATCATGACCGATGGCTGGCGTCGCAGCTTCGGGTTGACCGAGATGCTCGGCCTGGATGCCAATGGGCGCACGCTCGGTATCGTCGGCATGGGTCGCATCGGCCAGGCGGTCGCCCATCGCGCCCGCGCCTTTGGCATGACGATCAGCTACCACAATCGCAACCGCTTGCCGCCGGAGCAGGAGGGCGATGCGGTATATTACCCTATGCTGGACGCGCTATTGGCGCAGGCTCAGGTGCTTTGCCTGACGGTGCCCGGCGGCTCGGCACCTTTGATCACCGCCGAGAAGATCGCCTTGCTGCCCAAGGGGGCTGTGCTGGTCAATTCTGGCCGCGGCACGCTGGTCGACGATGACGCCCTGATCGCGGCGTTGCAATCGGGCCATGTGGCTGCCGCCGGCTTGGATGTCTTCAAGGGCGAGCCGGCCTTCGACCTGCGCTACAACGCCCTGCCAAACGTCTTCATGACGCCGCATATGGGCAGCGCCACCCTGGAAACCCGCACGGCCATGGGCATGCGTGCGCTCGACAATGTTTTCGCGGTGCTGGAAGGCCGCCCGGCACCCGACCCTGTCACCTAGATCGTCGACATGAAAACGGCGGGCCCCGCTGAAGGCCCGCCGCCGATATTTCGGATTGTAGCCTTGGGTCAGGCTGCTCCACAGGCGAAGCTGGACGCCTGATCTTTAGGGCCTTTG
>CAISYT010000171.1 GCA_903889785.1 uncultured Caulobacterales bacterium | reverse complement strand
TGCAGGCGCAGTTTTCCGTCCCTGAGGCGGATTTGTCGGCCGTCGTCGCCAGTGGGCCTAAGGCTTGGCTCGATAGCCAGTACGCTAAGCCGATCAGCACGGGCGGCTGGGACTGGATGGCCAGTAGCGGCTACAGCACGCCCGACGCGAACCGGTACTATTTCAGTTCCACCCCCATGAATTCCATGATCTGGAGCCAGCTGATCACAGCGCCCGATCAACTGCGTAAACGTCTGGCCCTGGCCCTATCGGAAATGCTGGTGGTCTCCATCGTGGGCATATCCACGATTTGGCGATCGCTGCAGGTCGCGGGCTATTGGGACGTGCTAAATGCCAATGTATTTGGTAACTTCCGCACGCTACTTGAGGCCGTGACCCTCAATCCAGCCATGGGTGCCTATCTCAATACCCTTGGCAATCTGAAGGAAGACACCCGAACGGGGCGCCAACCTGACGAGAACTACGCGCGTGAGGTGATGCAACTCTTCACGCTTGGCCTGTTCCAGCTCAACACCGATGGCACCGTCAAGCTCGACGCCTCAGGCAATCGCATTCCCGCCTATACCCAGGATGACATCAGCAACCTGGCGCGGGTCTTTACCGGCTACAACTACGACTTCACGGCCGATACGACGGTGACAGTGCGTTACAACGCCACCAACACCGACAACGTCCGCACCGCCAACTATACCAAACGGCCGATGACCAATTTGGCCAGCAACCACTCCAACCTGGCGGCCACCTTCCTTGGGGCGACGGTTCCGGCCAACACCCCCGCAGCCGCGGCCCTGACCATCGCGCACGATACGCTGTTCAATCATCCAAACGTCGGGCCGTTCTTTGCCTCTCAGATGATTCAGCGGCTGATCACCTCCAACCCCAGCCCCGCGTACGTTGGCCGGGTCGCGGCCGTGTTCAATAACAACGGCTCGGGCGTGCGCGGCGATCTGAAGGCGGTGTGGACGGCGATCCTTACCGATGTTGAGGCCACCACCCTTCAAACAGCCTCTACGGCAGGCAAGCTTCGCGAGCCCATCGTGCGGTTCGTGCAGTACTGCCGCACCATCGGCGTCACTACCGCCACCGGCGACTTTGGTTTGGGCGATCTGAGCGACCCGAGCAATAAGCTCGGCCAGAGCCCGTTTCAGTCACCGTCGGTGTTCAACTTCTTCCGCCCTGGCTACGTGCCGGGAAACACCGCCCTGGCCGCCGCCAATCTGGTTGCGCCGGAATTCCAGATCGTCTCCGAAACCTCGGTCGCCGGGGCACTGAATTTCATGCTCAGCTTCATGAACAATGGGCTCAGCGACGTGAAACCTGATTTTTCCGTGGTGCTCAGCCTGGCCTCCGATACCCAGGCCCTGCTGGACTGGCTCAACCTGCGCTTTAGCGCCAACCAGGTCTCCGCCACCACAATTGCAACGATCAAGAAGGTGCTGGATGCGCTCAGCGTCACGGCGGCCAGCACTGACGCGCAAAAAATCACCCTCATCCGCAATGCCATCTACCTCTTGATGGCGTCCTCCGAATACCTGGTTCAGAAATAGGGCATGGCCATGGAATCCTGGAGTAATGAATCGCCAAGCCGCCGCGCCTTTCTAAAGCGCGCCGCCGCCCTTGGCGCCCTGGGCACGGCCGCGCCGCTGGCCATGAACCTCGCCGCCTTCGGCGAGGCCGCAGCCTTCACCGCCACCGATTACAAGGCTTTGGTCTGCGTATTCCTCTACGGCGGTAACGACTACGCCAACACCGTCATTCCGTACGACAATGCCAACTATGACCTCTACAACCGCATCCGCATTGGCGGGGCCAATCGTACCAACGGCGGCATCGCCTACGGGCAGAGTGAACTCACCGCCACGGCGTTGACGCCGCTCACGCCTCAGACCCTGACCGACAACATCGAATATGCCTTAAATCCAAACCTCACCGGCCTGACTTCGCTTTGGAAAACGGGGCAAGCCGCCGTGATGCTTAATGTTGGCCCGCTGATCGCGCCGCTGACGGTTGCGCAATACAAAGCCGGCAATGCACCCTCGCGCCCGATCCCGCCGCGCCTGTTCTCTCACAATGACCAACAGTCCACCTGGCAGTCCGGTGGCCCCGAAGGCACATCGATCGGCTGGGGGGGGCGTATCGGCGACCTGGCGTTATCGTCGAACGGATCGTCGCTGCTCACCTGTATCAGCGTCGCGGGCAACGCCGTGTTCCTGGCGGGGCAGAACGCCTCGGTCTACCGCATCGGCTCCTCCGGTCCGGTCGCCGTCACCGGCCTGACTGGCTCCAGCTTCCTCACGGAATCTGCCAAGGCCGCCCTGCAGAGTCTGGTCACTCAGTCCAGCGGCCAGGTGCTGGAAAACGAATATAACAAGGTGCTCGCCCGCTCTATCTCATTGCAGAGCCAGGTGTCCGGCGCGCTCTCGTCGGTGGCTCTGACCACCAACTTCACCCCCTCGGGCGTCAGCAACAGCCTGTCTGATCAGCTCAAGGTGGTGGCGCGTCTGATTGCAGCCCGCAACAGCCTCAACGTCAAGCGTCAGGTGTTCTTCGTCTCGATCGGCGGCTTCGATCACCACGACTATCTGATGAGAGACCACCCGCCTTTGATGGCCAAGGTCAATGAAGCCATGAGCGCCTTCTACCGCGCCACGGTCGAAATGGGCATCGCCAACCAGGTCACGGCCTTCACCGCCTCTGACTTCGGCCGCACCCTGGCCTCAAACGGCGATGGCTCCGATCACGGCTGGGGCAGCCACCATTTCGTGGTCGGCGGCGCGGTGCGCGGCGGCCAGTTCTACGGCACGGCACCCCGCGTCTCCGTCACCAGTGACGATCAGGTCGGCCAGGGCCGCCTCTTGCCCTCCACCGCTGCCGACCAATACGCCGCCACCCTGGCCCGCTGGTTCGGCGTGGCCGATACCGAGCTGACCACCGTCATGCCCAACATCGCCAACTTCAACACCCGAACGCTGGGGTTCATGGGGTAGGGCGCGCGCGATAAGGCTCGATGAGCCCGCCTAAATTTCGCTCGGACCTGCGAAGGTAGGGCGGGTGGCTTTCTGACTGTTGGCTGTGTTTTCTCTTGGCTGGTACTGAGCCGTGGCCTATGCGCCGCGCCTGCTGCATAGCGCCCATCGCGGCTCACGCTCCGATCATTCCCTGTGGACCATTCGTCACCCCCCCCTAGACAAAGACTGTTCCTTTTCTGTTCTATACCGCTATGCCCACGATCGATAGGATCGGACGCCTGCGCGGTCCGCTCACCATCACCTGCTGGACCTGCAAACATCAGGTCACCTGGTCGCCACGTGAGGCTGTGGCCGGGCCCGGGCTCATATGCCGAGCAAGAGCTGGCCGAGGCGAAAGCCGCTTGGGAAGCGCGCCGTCCTAGCAATAGTCTGGCCGGCATGTGCAACGCCTACCGGCTCAAAACCCCGATTTCCGTTCTGATGGACGATCTGTCTGGCCTGGGCCTGCCGCTCCAGTTTGCGGGCGGTGCCACGCCCAACTGGCCGGAGATTGAGATGACCCGACCGACAAACAGCCTGCCGGTATTTCGCCCCGTTGATGCGCATGATCCGGCCTTGGGCCTACAGCTTGCCAACCTACGCTGGTGGCTGGTGCCGTTCTTTCATCGCGGCCCGGTGAAAGACTGGAAGGCCATGTGCACCAATGCCCGGGCCGAAACCGTGGCCACATCGCACACCTTCAAGGGCCCGTTCGAACGCCGCCGCTGTCTGGTGCCCGCCGACGCCTACTATGAATGGACCGGAGAGACCGGGGCCAAGACCCGCTGGCGGTTTGAGCGCGCCGATGGCGACTGGTTTGCCTTTGCGGGCATCTGGGATCGCGCCGAAACCGCAGATGGCCGGGTTGAGAGCTTCAGCATCATCACCACCGCGGCCGGCCCCGACAGCGCGCCCTATCATGCCCGACAACCGGCGCTTCTGGCCAAGCCGGAAATGGCGCGCTGGCTGGATCTGGCCGCCGATGTGTCAAACCTGATCATGCCCTCTGCGGCGGACACCTTGGCGGTGGTGCAAGTCTAGCGCGGCCATCGCCTTGACTCGGGGCGTCGGTGAGCGACTGGGATCACTACCATTTCGTCAGCTTCTGGCGCTATCGCTGCCCCGAAGGCCGCAGC
>CAISYT010000170.1 GCA_903889785.1 uncultured Caulobacterales bacterium | reverse complement strand
CCGGCAGCACCTGGGCGATGTTTCTGCTGACGCGGCGGCTTTACGGTGCCGATGCGGCGCTGTGGGCGGCGCTGGCGCTGAACCTGGCGGGATTCTTTTCCTTAGCGGCCGGGGAATGGATCCTGCCCGATGGTCCGCTGTTGTTCTTCCTATTGCTTTCGGCCGGTACCCTGGCGCGAATCGTCTTTGTCATGCCCGGCGAATCCGAGGCGCGATGGACGCACTGGTTCGCCCTTGGCCTCTGGTTGGGCCTCGCAGGCTTGGCGAAGTACCAGGCGGGCCTGTTCGCCCTTGGCCTCGCAACATTCTTGATCGCAACCGCGCGCGGTCGGGCCACATTACGCACCCCAGGCCCCTATCTGGCTGCGGCGACGACCCTGGCCATGTTGACCCCTGTGCTGGTCTGGAATGCCACCCATCATTGGGCGTCTTTTGCCTTCCAAATCGCGCGGGGCGGTGGCGGAACCGATATCAAGCCGGAAAAGGCGCTGCAGGCCTTCGTGGGCGAATTCGCCCTCATGCTGCCGTGGGTGTCGACGCCTCTGATCCTAGCCGCCATCTCGGCGGGTCGGCGCCCGCAGCGTGATCTGCGGTCAGGTTTATGCATGGCCCTAGCCCTACCGCCAATCCTGCTGTTCACCCTCTTGCCCGTATTGGGCGGCCAGAACCTGCCGCATTGGTCGATGCCAGGCTGGATCTTCTTGTTTCCTCTGCTTGGCGACTCCCTGGCGCGAGGGGCGACCGTCAAGACATGGCCACGCTATTGGGCTGCGGGCTCATTCACAGCCCTGGCGGTCTTATGGGCCGTGGCTTCCGCTGACGCGGCCACTGGCTGGCTTGGCCATGATTTTCCCAAGCTCTTTAAGGTTGATCCAACGCGAGAATCCATGAGCTGGGCGCAAATCAAGCCGGAACTCGAACGCCGCGGACTTCTGGGACCGGGGACGACTGTGGTGTCGCTAAAATGGATGGAAGCCGGCAAGATCGAACAGGCCTTGGGCAAAGCGCCCCCTGTGCGCCTGCTCACCCGCAATGCCCGGGAATACGCCTTTAGGGACCGCTCGCCGCCCGTTGGCACCGATGTGCTGATTATCGCCAGCCAAAACACCGCCGAGGGCGAACTCTATAAATTGGCACCCTATTTTCGCGCGGTGATCCAGGAGCCTTCGATTTTCATCGGTCGGGGCGGGCCGGAGCTTGAGATCGTGGTCTACAAGGGCCACGACCTGTTGCGCCCCTATGTCTATGCCCCTATCCCGCGGTGAGTGGGCATGGATAGCGCGTCGGCGGGTGTGAAGAGCGTGAACGTGGGACGGCCCCTCTCTGCCACACTTGCCGACCTAATCTCGCCTGTCGACGAGCGTATGACGGCGGCGGTCTTGTTTAACGCCCTCGGTTCACGGTCGTTCGGCAGCGTGCTGATGGTCATGGCCCTGCCGGCTATCCTGTTGCCGCCGGGCGTATCCGCCGTGTTGGGCGCGCCACTCCTGATCGTGTCAGCGCAACTTTTCTCAGGGCGATCCGTCCCAACCCTTCCCCGCGCGCTAGGACGACTGAGCCTTAGTCGCGACAGGTCCAACAAGGCGCTGGCCCAGGCTGCGGACTTAGCCCGCAAAGTCGAGCGACTGCTCAAGCCCCGCCTGCAAGGCCTGCTCGCGCCATGGCACGTCCGGCTCGTGGCAGCGGCCTGTGCCCTGCTGTCGATCGTGCTGATCCTGCCTACGCCGATCGCGCACACGGCGGCCGGCCTTGGTATCGTCGCCTTCGGTGCTGGCCTGGCCCAGCATGATGGGGCAGGCCTGCTGGCCGGCTGGGTCTCGACCGTGGCGTGCTGCGCAATATTGGCGGCGATGGTTGCGGCCCTGATATTCGGCCTGAGGCTGTTCTAAGCCTCAGCCGGGTCCGTATGAAGTGCAGGGAAGGCCGTTCGCCGGACTGAGGATCGGCCAGAGCGCCAACCGTGAGCGGATCATGCCCATGCCGCTGGCGGTCTTGGCCGGCACAATGGCGGACATCGCGTCAGGTCTTGCCTAGCCGACAGCCGACTTAACAGCGCCTGCGATTTCTTTGACTAGCTTATCGACCAGCTTCTCGTCGTCGCCCTCAGCCATGATGCGAATCAGCGGCTCCGTGCCGCTGGCGCGCACCACAAGGCGACCGCTTGTTCCAAGCTTGGCTTCCGCCGTGGCGATAGCGTCCTTGACCTTGGCGTTATCCAGCGGCTTGCCCCCGCTGTGACGCACGTTTTCCAGCCGCTGCGGGGCTGGCTCGAACTGGTACGCCAGGGTGCTCAGCGGCTTGTCGGCGGCTATCAGCACAGACAGCACCTGCAAGGCGGCGATCAGGCCGTCGCCGGTGGTGGAAAAGTCGCTGAGAATCATGTGGCCGCTCTGTTCGCCGCCAAGGTTGTAGCCACCCTCGCGCATACGCTGCATCACGTAACGGTCGCCCACAGCGGTGCGTTCCAGGGTTAGGCCCCGGTGCTTTAGAAAGTGCTCCAGCCCCAAGTTCGACATTACCGTCGCGACGATTCCGCCGCCCTTGATGCGGCCATCCTTGGCCCAGGCCCCAGCAATGAGGGCCATGATCTGGTCGCCGTCGACCACAACGCCCTTTTCATCACAAATCACCAACCTGTCAGCATCGCCGTCGAGCGCGATGCCGATGTCGGCGCGATAGTCTTTTACCGCGCGGCTCATCGCCTCGGGATGGGTCGAACCGCTTTCCTCGTTGATGTTCATGCCGTTCGGGGTGATGCCCAACTCGATCACCTCTGCGCCCAGTTCGTAGAGGGCTGTTGGGGCCACGCGGTAGGCGGCACCATGGGCGCAGTCGATCACGATACGCAGGCCGGCCAAGCTCATCGTTCGGGGGAATGTGGCCTTGACGATCTCGACATAGCGCGCCTGGGCGTCGTCGATACGCAACACCCGACCAAGGCCGGGTGGCGATGCCAGGCCTTCTTGCAGGCTCTCGTCCATGAAGGCCTCTATGCCCAGTTCCTGCTCGTCGGAGAGCTTGTAACCATCCGGGCCGAACAGCTTGATGCCGTTGTCGGCGAAGCTGTTATGGCTGGCGCTGATCATCACGCCGAGATCCGCGCGCATCGAGCGGGTCATCATGGCCACGGCGGGGGTTGGCAGGGGTCCAAACAGGCGCACGTCCATGCCAACACTGGTAAATCCGGCGACCAAGGCCGGCTCGATCATGTAACCCGACAGGCGCGTATCCTTGCCGATCACCACCAAATGGCGACGATCGTGGCGAGAGCGGAACATCTTCCCGGCGGCGAGGCCAACGCGCAGAGCGACTTCGGCCGTCATCGGATGTCGATTGGCCTGACCGCGGATGCCGTCGGTGCCGAAGTAGGCGCGCTTGCTCATGATGGGTTCCCGGCGGCAAAAAACATTCCGAAACGCAGTTTTATAGAAGGTAGCCCTTCACCAATGCTAAAGGCGACCTGCGGCGTATGGAGAGCCAAGAATTAGCGGCTTTTCTGGTGCCAGCAAGGGTAAGGGACGGCGCCCATGTGCGGCATCATCGCGATTGTCGGAAAAATACCGGTCACGGACCGCCTGTTGGAGAGCCTCAGGCGGCTGGAATACCGGGGTTACGACTCCGCCGGGGTGGCGGTGATCGTTGACGGGAAAGTCAAGCGCAGGCGCGCCCAGGGCAAGATCAAGGCCCTGGAATCACTGTTGGCCGAACAGCCGCTGAGCGGTCAGGTCGGCATCGGCCACACCCGCTGGGCCACCCACGGGGCGCCGACGACTCGCAATGCTCATCCGCATACCGCCGGGCGCGTCACCCTGGTTCACAACGGCATTATCGAGAACTACGCCGAGCTAAAGGCCGAGTTGGCCGCACGCGGGCATGTGTTCCATAGCGATACCGATACCGAGATTATCGCCCACCTGCTTGACGCCGAGCTCTCTACCGGCCTGCCGCCGGTCGAGGCCCTGAAAGCCACACTCGACCGCCTGAACGGGGCCTACGCCCTGGTGATCCTGATTGAGGGCGAAGATCGTCTGGTGCTTGGCGCGCGGCGCGGAAGCCCGCTCGTGGTGGGCCATGGCAAGGGCGAGATGTTTCTTGGCTCAGATGCCCTGGCGGTCGGCCCCTTCACAGACCGCGTAACCTATCTGGACGAGGGCGACTTCGTGGCTATCGATAACGACGGCGCACGCATCTTTGACCTGAAGGGCAACCTGGTTCATCGCCCCATCGCGGTGATCCCTGCCTCGGCAGCCATGGTCGAGAAAGGCAACTTTCGCCATTTCATGGAAAAGGAAATCCATGACCAACCGGAGACCTGCCAGCACACCATCGCCGCCTACTGCGACCCGGTTAGCCTGAC
Source organism: uncultured Caulobacterales bacterium (assembly GCA_903889785.1). Taxonomy (GTDB): domain Bacteria; phylum Pseudomonadota; class Alphaproteobacteria; order Caulobacterales; family Caulobacteraceae; genus Caulobacter. Next base: position 1,618 of record CAISYT010000170.1, on the reverse strand, counting down.
CGCGAAGATTAGCGGCGACATCGATCTGGCCAAGCTTGAGCGCATTCAGATCGTCGCCTGCGGCACGTCCTATATCGCCGGACTAATCGGCAAATACATAATCGAGCAAATGGCCGACCTGCCCGTTGACGTCGAGATCGCGAGCGAATTCCGCTATCGCGACCCGGCCCTGCGGTCCAACACACTGGCGCTCGCCATGTCGCAGTCGGGCGAGACAGCCGACACCCTCGCCGCCCTGCGCTTTTGCCAAGCCAAGGGCCTCGCCAGCGCCGCGGTGATCAATGCCCAGGGCTCGACCATGGCGCGCGAGGTCGGGACCGTCTGGCCAATCCATTGCGGCCCAGAGATCGGCGTCGCCTCCACCAAGGCCTTCACGGCCCAGATCTGCGTCCTGACCGCCCTGGCCGTCGCGGCGGCGCGGGCGCGTGGCCAGATCGATGCAGCGGAAGAGGCGCGCACGATCAAGCTGCTGCTGGAAGCACCACGTCTGATTGGGGAATCCATCGGCCTGGAGGACGCCATCCGCCAGATCGCCATCGACGTCGCTAAGGCGCGGGACGTGCTGTACCTCGGGCGCGGCGCCATGTCGGCCCTGGCCCTGGAAGGGGCGCTGAAGCTCAAGGAAATCAGCTATATCCATGCCGAGGGCTATGCGGCAGGCGAGCTTAAGCACGGTCCGATCGCCCTGGTCGACGAAAATACCCCCATCGTCATCCTGGCCCCGAGCGACAGATATTTCGAGAAGTCCGCCTCCAATATGAGTGAAGTTATCGCCCGCGGCGGCCAGGTTATCTTCATCACCGATCCGAAAGGTGCCGCGCAAGCTCCAGCCGGTGCCAAGGTGGTGGTCACGGCACCGGCCTGTGACCCGCTGATCGCTCCACTAGTGTTCTCAGCCCCGATCCAGCTGCTCGCCTACCATGTGGCTGTGCACAAGGGTGCCGACGTTGATCAACCCCGCAACCTCGCCAAGTCGGTCACGGTCGAGTAACCCTATCGGCATGAGCCTGTTCGTCTTCGGCTATGGCTATACCGCCGCCGCCCTGGCACGACACCTGGGGTGGCCCGTGATCGCGACCGCCCGCACACCCGCGCAGGCGGCGGCGCTAGAGGCTCAAGGTATTGCTTCGGTGGATCCCGCCAACGCCAGCGCCATGGCGGAGTCGATGCAAGCCGTGCGCGCCATCCTGGTCACAGCCCCGCCAGACAGTGCCGGCTGTCCTGGCCTTCGCGCCCTGGGTCCAGCAATTGGCGCGGCAAATACCTTCCCCGACTGGATCGGCTATCTCTCGACGACCGGCGTCTATGGTGGGCGCGACGGACGCTGGGTGTTCGAGCGAACCAGCCCGCTGAACGCTGCCTCCGTCGAAGGCGGTCGCCGCGTTGCCGCCGAGCGCGACTGGCGACAGGCCGGACGCGACGCCAGCCTTACCGTCTGCACCTTCCGCCTGCCTGGCATTTACGGCCCAGGCCGCTCGACCTTCGACAGGCTCCGCAAGGGCAAGGTTCAGCGGGTGATTAAGGCGGGCCAGGTGTTCAGCCGCGTCCATGTCGAAGACATCGCATCAGCGCTGGCGCTTTCAATCGAAAAGCCGCGCGCCGGCGCTGTCTACAACAT
>CAISYT010000169.1 GCA_903889785.1 uncultured Caulobacterales bacterium | reverse complement strand
GAACCGCTTGGGGTCCTTCGCGTAGAGTTCGGGATCGGACAGCAACGCCTCGCCTTTTGCGATCGCGGCTTCGAGCTCCTCGATCCGCGCCGGCAAAATCTCGTAATCCCGCTGATCCTTGTAGGAAAGCTTGGTGGATTTGCTAGCCGGTTGGGCAGGCGTTGCAATAGGCACACTGGTGGACGACATCTTGCGCCGTGATGTGCCACTGGCGCTTTCCAGGAAGTCTGGGTTCTGTTCCAGGAAATCCTTCCAGCCGCCGGGGGTCTCCACGATATGGCCACGCCCGTCCAGGGCGATGGTCGAGGTGGCCAGGCGGTCGATAAAGTCGCGGTCGTGGCTGACCAGCAGCAGCACCCCATCGTAGTCTGCCAGCACATCTTCTAGCCGGTCGAGGGTATCGGCGTCCAGGTCGTTGGTCGGTTCGTCCAGCACCAGCAGGTCAGCGCTCTGGGCCAGGGCCTTGGCCAGCAGCAGGCGGTTGCGCTCGCCGCCAGACAGGCTGGCGACCGGCTGGCGCAGCTGTGCCTCGGTGAACAGAAAGTCCTTGGCGTAGCCGACCACGTGCTTTGGCTGGCCCCGCACCATCACCTGGTCTCCGCCCAGCGGGGTCAGCGCCTGACGCAGGGTGGCCGTAGGATCGAGCTGGGCGCGTGCCTGATCGACGTAGACCACCGTAAGAGTCTCGGCGAGCTTCACCGTCCCCGCATCCGCCGCGATCTCGCCCAGCAGCAGCTTGACCAAGGTGGTCTTGCCCGCGCCGTTGCGGCCGACGATCGCCACGCGGTCGCCGCGCTGGATGCGCGTTGAGAAGTTGGAAATCAGGGTGCGGCCGTTGAACGCCTTGCTCAGCCCTTTGGCCTCGATGATCCGCTTGGATTGCGATCCGCCGCTTTCCAGCCCCATCGAGACCGTGCCGCGCTGATCGGCCTGCCAAGCGACCTTTTCGGCCCGCAGCTCCAGCAAGCGGCGGCGGCGGCCTTCATTGCGAGCCCGGCGGCCCTGTACCCCGCGCGCCAGCCAGGCGTTTTCGCGCTCCAGCATCTTGTTGAGCCGTCGCGCCTCGTCGGCATCGGCGGCCTCGACCTGGTCCGCCCAGGCGTCGTACTCCGAAAACCCACGGTCCAGCCGGCGGACCTTGCGGTTATCCAGCCAAAAGCAGCGGTTGGTGACGTTCTCAAGAAAGGTGCGGTCGTGGCTCACCGTCAGGATCGCGAAGCGCGCCGACTTCAGCCGTTGCTCCAGGGTCTCGATCGCCAGAATGTCGAGGTGGTTGGTCGGTTCGTCCAGCAGCAGTACGTCCGGCTGACTGGAGATGGCCCGCGCCAGGGCGGCCCTGCGCGCCTCGCCGCCGGAAAGGCCGGTGGTCCCACGATAGGGGTCTAGTCCGAAGGCTTCCAGCGCTGCATCGGCTTCATAATGTTCTGCGCCGCCCGCTTGCGCATAGTCCGAAAGGGTCTCGCCTGTGATCAGCGGCTCCTGGTCGACCAGGGCGATACGCGTGCCCGGCGGCATTACCCGCTCGCCACTGTCGGGCGCGATGAGTCCGACCAGGATTTTCAGCAGCGTTGACTTGCCCGCCCCGTTGCGCCCGACCAGACAGGCCTTTGCCCCCGGCTCTAGCGTCAGCTCAACGCCGTCGAACAGCGACAGCGACCCATCCGCGAGACGGACATCTTTGAGAGCGAGCAGGGGAGGTCTGGGTGCCATTGGGCGGCTTCCATACCCGCCATTCCGACTCGGGCCAATGTTTAGTGCAGCAGGCTGGTGTTAGGACCGCACCGTCTCGGCGCTGAAGTTTTGGCTTTAGGCTTTGAATTCAGGGCAAGATTTGCGCCGGCATGATTTCATCTCAGCCCATCTTGCTCTAAGGCCGTGCTATGGTGGCGCAAGAGCCTTTTTGGCTGATCAAATCCCTTTCCGAAATGTCCGCCAGGGAATGGGAAAGTCTTTGCGACGGCTGCGGGCTCTGCTGCCTGATCCGATTCGAGGACGAGGACACCGACGAGATCATCCCCACCCGAGTGGCCTGCAAGCTGTTCGACGATGGCGCCTGTCGCTGCAGCAACTATGAGCGCCGCCACGACCATGTGCCCGACTGTATCAAGCTGACGCCGGGCAATATCGAAGACCTGCAATGGATGCCGGCCTCATGTGCCTATCGCCGCCTGCATGAGGGCAAGCCTCTGCCGGCTTGGCACCCGCTCGTTACCGGCGACCCTGAGAGCACCCACAAGGCTGGCGTCTCTGTGCGCGGACAGACGATCAGTGAGGCTACCCTGGCCGAGGCGGAAGACGCCCTAGACTACCCCGGCGACGACCTGCTGGCCGATCGCGGCGACGATCCCTATCCCTGACTTGCGAAAATGGCCCTTAGACCCCATTGGATAGGTCTGACATGGCCAATGATCCCTATTTAGAGCTAGGCGTTTCCCGCAGTGCGACCGCGGACGACCTACGCAAGGCGTTTCGTAAGCTGGCCAAGCTCCATCACCCCGACGCCAATCCGGGCAAGAAGGAGTCGGAAGAGAAGTTCAAGCGTATCACCGCTGCCTTCGACCTGCTGGGCGATCCTGAAAAACGCGCCAAGTTCGACCGGGGCGAGATAGACGCTGACGGGCGTGAGACCCATCCTGGCTTTTCGCCCGGTGCCGGCTTCAAGGGCGGCCCATTCCGGGGCGGTTCGGGCATGAGCGGTGGTGGCGGCCCTGAGATCGACCTATCGGACATCTTTGGCGATGTGTTCGGTGGCGGTCGTGGCGGCAGCCGAGGGTTTGGCGCGCCGCAAAGGGGCCAGGACGTGCGCGCCCGGCTTGATATCGATCTGGAGGAGGCCATCCTTGGTGCCAAGCGGCGCATCAACCTCGACGGCCGCAGCCTGGACATCAGTATTCCGGCTGGAGCAACAGACGGTCAGGCCATTCGGCTACGCGGTCAGGGCGGTCCTGGCCGACCCGGTCGTGACGGCACGCCGTCACCGGCGGGCGACGTGCTGATCGAAATGTCGATCCGTCCGCACCCCGTCTTTAAGCGCGAGGGCGGCAATCTGGTCATGGACCTGCCAGTTTCGGTGCCCGATGCGATCCTTGGCGGCAAGGTCGAGGCCCGTACGCCAGAGGGCCCTGTGACGCTGAGTGTGCCGCCGGGCTCAAACAGCGGCGCTGTGCTCAGGCTCAAAGGTCGCGGCCTGGCTCAGGCCGCCGGCCGACGCGGGGACTTGCTAGCCAAGCTCGTGGTCACCTTGCCAGAGGCCCTCGATCCGGAATTGACCAAGTTCGCCGAAGCCTGGCGGCGGTACCGGCCCTATTCACCCAAAAAGCGCTAGGTTTTAATCGGCTTCAACGCACCTCTGGTCTGTACGAGATCGACACGATCCGATCTCCGCAGCATAAGGGGGCCGTTCAGTCGGCATTCAGCCTGGGTAGACTAGACCAGGGTCCATGATCCGTATCGCCGCACCTCTTCTCGCGATCATGATCGCCAGTCAGCCGCTCGCCGCCCAGGTGCAGGCGCGCGGGCCGGATCGCGGCGACCGCCAGGACGGCCGCTCTGGCGGACAGCACGGTGGCCAAGTTCTTTCAATGGAGCAGGCGGTGGCCATTGTGGCGCGGCGCACGCCGGGCCGGCTGCTCGATCTTTCGCAGGACCATAAATCCGCCCAACTGGTGCTTCGCCGAACCGCCGCGGCGGCCTGATCCGTCGCCGGAAGATAGGAGCCGATGGGGAGTGCGATAAAGGCGCTCTCGCTTGCGGCGCTCATATCCGCTAACCACGCGACATGGTCATGTTCTGGATCGTCGCCGCCGTTCTGTCTGCCGTCGCATCGATCGCCGTCTTGGCGGCGGGTGCGGCCGCTGCCAGGTCGGTTCCGGCCGAAAATCTGGCTCTGGCGCTTCACCGCCGTGAATTAGCTGAGGTCGATGACCTGACCGAACGCGGGGTTCTGGCACCTGTCGAGCGTGATGTCCTGCGCGCCGAGGCCGCCCGCCGCCTGCTCGCCGCCGCCGACGAACCTGTCGCCGTCGGCACGGTTTTTGGAAAAGCAGACCGAATCACGGTTCTGGCCATCGCCGCAGCCGCGCCCCTGTTGGCCGTTGCGGTCTATTGTCTCGCCGGTTCGCCTGGGTATGCCGATCAGCCCTTTCTGCAGCGGGTTGCCGCCTGGCGCGCCGCTGATCCGCGCACCTTGACCGCCGCACAGATGGCCGCTGCCCTCGAGTTGATCGTCAAGGAGCGTCCTGGCGATCCCGAACCCTTGCGTGCGCTTGGCATCGCTCAGATGGCGTCTGGCCAGTACGCTCCAGCGCAAATAAACTTGCGTAAGGCCGTCGACCTGGCACCGCGCCGCGCCGACCTATGGGCCGGCCTTGGCGAAGCCTTCGCCGGCGAAGCCGACGGAACTGTCACCGCTGACGCCGCCGCCGCGTTCGATCAGGCGCTTAAACTCGATCCGTCCAACGCGCCAGCCCGCTACTACTTGGGCCGCGCTGCCCTGGCGGCCGGCGACAAGCCTGCTGCCCTGGCGCAGTGGCGCGCGGTATTGGCCACCCTGCCGCAGGGCGATCCGCGTCGCGCGCCGCTCCTTGCCGAGATGGCGTCGGCTGAGACAGTCGCTTTGGTCCCCGGAACGGACGGGCCGTCCGCCGCCCAGGTTGCCGCCGCTCAAGGGCAGGTCGGTGGCGAGCAGATCCGCGCCATGGTTGCCGGGCTGGCTGCCAGGCTGGCCGCGAGCCCGGATGACGCCGATGGCTGGGTGCGACTGGTGCACGCCTATGGCGTACTGGGTGATGCGGCCAAACGTGACGCGGCGCTGAAAGCCGCTCGGGCGCACTTCGCTGGCAAACCGGATGTCCTCAAGGCGCTGGATGCCGTGGCGGTGCCGTCT
>CAISYT010000168.1 GCA_903889785.1 uncultured Caulobacterales bacterium | reverse complement strand
CAGGGCGTCGGCCTGTTCCGGTGTGGCAATTTCCATAACGCGGGCGACGATGCCGCCCTTGGCTGGCCGCGCCGACTGCACGGTCAGGCCCGGCGCGCCGGACTTGCGCAGGAGCGGGCCATAGTCCGTCAAGGCCATGGGGTCGGCGGTATAGGCGGTTATCCGCGTCTCGCCCTTGACGCCAAAGGCACCGGCGACGCGGCCGACCAGGATCAGCTTCTCAGCCATCTTCGATCAGCCGCGCCGCGGTCCCTTAAGCTTCCTTCGGATCGGTCTCGGCGACGGCCTCGGCCACAGGGGCTTCGACTTCAGCCTCAGCCGCCGGGGTGGCGTCTTCAGCGGGAGTTTCCTCGGCGACAGGCTCGGCAGGCGCTTCTTCGGCGACGGGAGCAGCTTCTTCCGCAACGGCTTCGGCAGCGGGCGCTTCCTCGGTCACGGCTTCAGGTGCCGGCGCAGCTTCGGGTTCGGGCTCAGGTGCCGGCGGGTTGGCCAGGGCCTCGGCAGCGGCGGCGGTGGCATCAGCGTCACGTTGCGTCTTTTCGGCGACACGTTCCTGCGCCTTCTTGTGCGGCTGACCCTTGTTGGGGTTGTTGCCATGTTTCCATTGGCCCACGCCTTCGGCGGCCAGGAAGCGGGCGACGCGATCGGTCGGCTGGGCACCCTTGGCGATCCAGGCGTTGATCAATTCCAACTTCAACGTAACCCGAGGAACGGGCCCGTCCTTGGCCAGCAGAGGGTTGTAGGTGCCCACCTTCTCGATGAAGCGGCCATCGCGGGGCGAGTGGCTGTCGGCGACGACGATGGAATAGTATGGGCGCTTCTTGGTGCCACCACGGGCGAGACGAATTTTTAGCATTTTCGGGTTCCTTAGGGTCTATTTCTTGAAGGGGTTGAAGCCGGGAGGCAGGCCGCCGCCCAGGCCGGGTAATTGTCCGTGGCCTCCACCAAGGCCAGGTAATTTTCCGCCAAGCTTGGCGGCCATCTGTTCGAGCGCTTGAGGGTCGGGCGCGGTACCGGGCGCGCCCATGGCCTTGAGCTTGCTCATGTCGCCGCCACCCATCATCTGGGCCATGCGCGCCAAGCTCTTGCCACCGTCGCGGCTCATCGACTTGATCATATCGGCCATCTGCCGATGCTGTTTCAGCAGGCGGTTGATCTCGGCCACGTCGACGCCAGACCCGGCCGCGATGCGGCGCTTGCGCGAAGCCTGCAAAATGTCGGGCTTCTTGCGCTCTTCCTTGGTCATGGAGCTGATGATGGCCCGCTGCCGGCCGATCATCTTGTCGTTGATATTGGCCTCGGCAATCTGCTTTTTGACCTTCTGGACCCCGGGCAACATGCCCATGATCCCTTCCATCCCGCCCATTTTCTGCATCTGCGCCAGCTGGGCCGAGAGGTCGTCGAGGTCGAACTTGCCCTTGGCCATCTTCTTGGCCATGCGTTCGGCTTCGGCATGGTCCAGATCGGCAGCGGCCTTTTCGACCAGGGCCACCACATCGCCCTGACCGAGGATTCGCCCGGCCACACGGCGAGCGTCGAAGGCGTCAAGCGCTTCCACCTGTTCGCCTGCACCCAGGAACTTGATCGGCAGGCCGGTGACATGGCGCATCGACAGCGCCGCGCCTCCGCGGCCATCGCCATCTGTACGGGTCAGAATTAGCCCGGTGAGCGGCAGACGCTCGTGGAAGGCCTTGGCGGTGCGAACCGCGTCCTGGCCCGTGAGGCTATCGGCGACCAGCAGGGTCTCGGACGGCTTGGCGATCTGGGCGATCTGGGCCGCCTCGCTCATCATCGCCTCGTCGAGCGTCGTGCGCCCGGCGGTGTCGAGGATCAGGACATCATAGCCAGAAAGCTTGGCGGCGCTGAGCGCGCGCCGGGCGATATCGGCGGCACCCTGTCCGACCAGGATCGGCAGTGTCTCGACACCAATCTGCCTGCCCAGGGTGGCCAGTTGTTCCATGGCGGCCGGGCGGCGCGTATCGAGCGACGCCATGAGCACTTTTTTGCGTTCGACCTTGGTCAGGCGCAGGGCGAGCTTGGCGCTGGTGGTGGTCTTGCCCGAGCCCTGCAAGCCGGCCATCAGGATCACGGTCGGCGGGTTGAGGCTGATGTTGAGGCCGGTCGGTGTCTCGCCGCCCAGCATGTCCACCAGGCCGTCATAGACGATCTTGATGACCTGATCGGTCGGCTTGACCGAACGGATGACAGACTCACCGGAAGCCAGTGTCTTGGCCTTGGCGATGAAGTCTTTCACCACCGGCAAGGCGACGTCGGCTTCCAGCAGGGCCAGGCGAACCTCGCGCAGGCCCTCGTCAATATCGGCTTCGGATAGCACCCCGCGCCCGCCGAGGCGGTCGAAGACTCCCGAAAGTTTTTCGCTCAGCGCGTCAAACATGCCGTCTCAAAAATCCACTCGAAGCCTTTCCAGCCGGAAAGGCATCTTTCTAAAATTCGACATGACGGGCGTCATGCCGGAGTCCCAAACGCAGTCTGCCCCCGTGGACGATCACGTCGACGGGGGGCCTCGCCGTCCTCGTCCCAGCATCATTCGCAAGGGGTCGTGACGGTGGAGGGCGCTAGCAACTAACGCCGGAAGGCGGACTCTATGGGCGCAAAACCCGCCAAAATCAAGCGCGTCTAGGGTGTGTCGATTTGGCTGCCGTCCTTGCTGAGGCGGTCCAGCACGCCGCCGGGCCGTAACAGCAGGCTAATGTCGATGAGCGCCACTGAGCGGCCGGGGGTCTGCAGCGCGTCTTGCACCACGCTCACGCTGGCGGCGATCTCCTTGTCGAGCAATGGGTTCAGGAGCGGGCACTGATCGGCGGTGCGCGGGGTGTAGAGTCGCTGAACGGCGCGCAGATCACCCACCGCCCAAGCCTGTCCCAGTTCGCCCGGTGCCCGCGCCAGCCGGTAGACCTGCTCCACCGCCACGGCCAGGCAAGCGATGTTTTGGGCGTCGTCGAGCCGGGTGCCGTCGCCAAGTACCTTGGCAACATCCACCTTACCCGCCGCCTTGACCGGGATCTTCATGGACTGGGCCAGTCGGGTTATCGTGATGATGGGCTTGCCGCGCGAAAGGCCGGCGGCGTTGTCGAAATCGCCGAGCAGCATGATGCCCGCAGCGGCCGGTTTCCATCGGTCGTATTTTGACAGGGGTTGATGAGCGGCTGCCGCGGCCGCGCTGAATTTGTCGGCCAAGTCCGCCGGCAGGCGCGCCGCCAGGGTGCTCGTGCCCCCAACGCGGATCTTACTGCGGTCGCCAAGGGCATAGGACAGCAGGGCCTTGACGCCGCCCACCGGCCAGCTTGGAGCGAGGAGTTGGCGTGCGCCGGTCATGTTACGGCGCAGCCGCCGGTCGTCCCAGGCTAGCCGATGCGCGACGGGCGATACCGTGCCCATAATCACGACCTGAGAGCCGTTGCGGCTAACCCGCCACATCGCCGGGCCGGGGGCCTTCGCAACCACCTCTAGCGCCTCGACGACCGTGCTCATGCCCGGCTCCGCCGGCGACTGGGCACGCGCGGGCGATGCTAGGACGGCAAGCAGCAGGACAAGTGAGAGGCGGCGGAGCATCATTTCAGCGCTCTATAGACCACCGCAACCGCTCAGGGCTAAACTCTATCCATGTCGATAGGCCTGTTCGATTCCGGTGTCGGGGGTCTCAGCGTGGCGCGCGCCCTGGTGCGTCGCCTGCCGCAGGCCGAATTCCTTTACCTAGCCGACCAGGCCCACGCCCCCTATGGCGGCCGCCCCGGCGAGGAGGTTGTCGACCTGACCCGCGCCGCCGTCACGCGACTGTTCTCGGCCGGTGCTGACCTGGTGGTCCAGGCCTGCAACACCGCCTCCGCCATCGCCCAGCGCCGGCAGCAACAGACTTGGTTGCAAGACTATGCCAGGGCGATCGGCCGGCCCGTCAACATCCTGGGCATTATCGTCCCAACCATCGAGGCTGCCACGGGCATGGGCTGGACCCAGCACGCCGATCCTGCGGCGCAAGCCAGGCCCGATGTTCTGGGCGTCTTTGCCACGCGAGGGACGGTGCAAAGTCGGGTCTATGAGATCGAGATCGCCAAGCGGCGCCCTGATATCACCGTCTGCGGTCAGCCTTGCCCCGACCTTGTGCCCATGATCGAGGGTGGGACCTCTCTGGCGGATCTTGCCGTGGCTGTGCAGGGGTATGTGGCCGAGATGATCGCGCGTATCGGCCGTGCGCCGGACCGGGCGATCTTGGGCTGTACCCATTATGAGATCATTGCCGGCCTGTTCCGTGATGCCCTGCCACCGGGCACGCCTTTGATCCATCAGCCCGCCGCGACGGCTGAGGCACTGACAGGCTATTTGGCGCGCCATTCGGAGTTCAACATCGGCAATTCTGGAAGTCGCCGGTTCTGGACCACGGGCGAGCCTGGACCTCAGAATGCCATGGTGCAGGCCTTCTGGGGAGCGCCTTTGTCGTTTGAGCCCGCGCAATGATCCGCGCATCCGCCCTTTCAGGAGGTGAGCGGATGTCTATTGAGCGGCCGTCTCACCCCGCATGACGGCGCTGACGGCATGAACCACAGCGGCAATACGTAGCGCCGCCTGGACTTGCACATTGGTCACCCCGTGCTGGCGCAATTCGGCCTCGTGACTGTCGAGGCAGGCACCGCAGCCATTCACGGCCGACACCGCGAGGCACCACAGTTCGAACTCCGTCTTCGGCGCACCGGGGCTTGCCAGAATGTTCATCCGCAGCCGCGCCGGCAGGGTGCGGTACTCCTGGTTGTGCATGATGTGTAGCGACCGGTAGTAGATATTGTTCATGCCCATCATGGCCGCGGCGGCCTTGGCGGACGCCATGCCCTCGGCAGAAAATCCGGCAGCGACGGCGCTGGCCTCAACGGCCCTGACCACATCGCCCTGGCCGACAGCGTGGGCGCTGGCCACGAAGGTGCCCCACTTCTGGGCGTCGCTGAGTAGGGTTTCAGACGCCAGGGATGACAGGTTCAGGCTCAGGTCCTTGGCATAGGCAGGCAGGCGCTCGCGCAGGGCGTCGAGGGACATGGCAGTCTCCAGATTTGAAAGAGTGGCTGGAAGGCGTGACCGCTCGGGGGAGGGTCAGGCCACGCCTTCCAGCGCAGCGGCGTTCAGCCGGTTCAGATCAGCTAGACTGAACCCGGATGGCCTTACGCTGCAGGTTTAAGAACGTCGCCTCCGGCCTGACGGTTGCATGCGCAGAGTTCGTCCGTTTGCAACGCATCGACCACACGCAGGGTGTCGGCGGGCGCGCGGCCCACGTTGAGGTTGGTCACATAGACGTGCTGCACGACATTATGCGGGTCGACCACGAAGGTGGCACGCAGGGCGACGCCCTCATCTTCATTCAGCACGCCCAGGGCGCGGGCCAGCTTTCCGGAATTGTCAGCGAACTGCCAGATCGGCAGTTTGTCGAGGTCCGGATGCTCGCGGCGCCAGCCGAGCTTTGAGTGCTCGTTGTCGGTAGAGCCGCCCAGCACCACAGTGTCGCGGTCGGCGAAATCCTTATTGAGGCGCGCGAATTCGGCAATCTCGGTCGGGCAGACGAAGGTGAAGTCTTTCGGGTAGAAGAAGACTACCTTCCATTTGCCGGGGAAGGACACTTGGGTGAGGGTTTCGAAAGCGCTAACGCCGTTTTCCTCGTGCTTGTTGAAGCCCGGCTTCACGCCGGTGATCTTGAAATCGGGGAAGGTTTCGCCAACGCCGAGCATGTAAGTCTCCTATCGATTTGGGGCAGGCCCTTAGGCTCAGGGCCGGTGTGAGAGACTGTTAGGCCGGGTCCATTTCAATAGCCAATCGATTGTTTTTTGAAATGGCATAGAGGCAGCCTATATGAGGGCCATGCTTCCAACCCTGCGCCAACTGCAATACCTCAAGCTCCTGGTCGAACAGGGCAGCTTCAGCCGCGCTGCCGAGGCGGCCCACGTGACTCAGCCCACCCTTTCAGCGGGTATCGCTGAGCTGGAAAAAATCATTGGCACCCCGGTCGTTGACCGAGCGCGATCGGGTGTGATCCTGACCGCCGCCGGGCACGAGGCGGCGGCGCGTGCGTCCGAAATCCTGGCAAAGGCGGAAGACCTGGTGCAGGCCGCCCAGGGCGCAGGCCACCCCCTTTCAGGGCGCTTCCGGCTGGGCGTGATTCCGACCATTGCCCCGTTCCTTCTGCCGCGCGCCTTGCCAACGTTGCAGGCGAAATTCCCTAAGCTACGGCTTTATCTGCGCGAGGATATCACGGCCAAGCTGGTGGCGGGGTTGAAGGCCGGCACCCTGGATGCGGCCCTGATCGCCCTGCCCTACGACCTGACCGGTCTGGAATACGCCCATGTGGAAGACGACGAACTTCTAGCCGCCTTCCCGGCCAATCACCGCCTACTGACCCATGATCGCGTCACGCCGGAAGCGCTTGAGGACGACGGCCTGATCCTTCTGGAAGACGGCCACTGTCTGCGGGATCACGCCCTGGCCGCGTGTGGACTCAAGCCCCCGCCGCGGGTCGGCGAGAATGAGGCCTTTGAAGCCACCTCACTGCCTACCCTGATGCAGATGGTGGGATCGGGCCTGGGCGTCTCCTTAGTGCCCGCCATGGCTGTTGAGGCCGGTCTGGCCGAGCGAGCGCATGTCTCGGTGCGTCATCTGGCCGCCGATAACCCAAGCCGCGAGATCGTGGTGATCTGGCGCAGCCGTTCCAGCCGCGCGACAGAGGGCCGCCTGCTGGCGGAGACCTTGCGGGGCGTTTAGCGCCTGGTGTTCGCCCGTTTGACCGCACTCGGCGGCAGACGGAGTCGCCTAAAGGCGACAACATCCCTATAGGATCGCACCCATGAGCCTTGGGTTTCTCAAGATGAACGGGCTGGGTAACGACTTTGTCGTGGTCCAGGGTGTCCACGATTTTCAGCCCACCACAGAGCAGGTGCGGGCCTGGGGAAGCCGTGATGGCGGCGTCGGCTTCGACCAACTGATCGCCATTTCGAATGACGGTGGCCAATCGCCGCTGGTGCGGTTCTGGAATAATGATGGTGAGCAGGTCGGGGCCTGTGGCAACGGCAGCCGCTGCGTCGGCTGGCTGCTGATGCAGGCCAGCGGCAAAGGCGAGGCAGTTTTTCACACAGCCGAGCGCGTCTTGATGGCCGCCAGTGCCGGCGAGAACCGCGTCGCGGTCGACATGGGTGAACCCGGGCTAAAGTGGAACGAAATTCCACTGTCCGAGGATATGGACACCCGGAATATCGAGCTGCAGATCGGCCCTATCGACCATCCTCGGCTGCATACACCGGGAGCGGTCTCGATGGGAAATCCGCATGTGGTGTTCTTCGTCGACCACGAGCCGACCGACGCTGAAGTCACTGGCGATGGCTCGCTGATCGAGCACCATCCGCTTTTCCCGCAGGCCGTGAACGTCGGTTTCGCACACATCTTAGCGACTGATCGCATCCGCCTTCGGGTGTGGGAACGTGGCGCAGGTCTGACCAAGGCATGCGGCACAGGTGCCTGCGCGGCCCTGGTCGCAGCGGCGCGGCGCGGTCTGACCGGGCGCAAGGCGATGATGACCCTCGACGGCGGCGAACTTGAGATCGACTGGCGCGACGACAACCATGTGATCATGACGGGGCCCGTGGCGGTCGAATTTTCGGGGACCATGCCGTGAGCGGCACAGAAGTCATCACCTTCGGCTGCAGGCTCAACCTGGCCGAATCCGAGGAAATCCGCGCCCAGGCAGTGGCTGACGGCGTCACAGGCGCTGTCGTATTCAACACCTGCGCGGTCACCGCAGAGGCTATGCGACAGGCGCGCCAATCGATCCGCAAAATGCGGCGTGAACGGCCGGACGCCCGGCTGATCGTCACCGGCTGCGCAGCACAGATTGATCCGGCCGCCTTCGCCGCCATGCCCGAGGTGGATCTGGTGCTGGGCAACGCCGACAAGGCGCGATCGGGTGCCCTGCACGCCCACGGCGAGCGAGTCCGGGTTCCCGACATCATGACCGAGCGGGGCGCTACGGCATCGGCCACCCGTGATCCAACAGAGCGGGCACGCACCTTTGTGGCGGTCCAGAACGGCTGTGATCACCGCTGCACCTTTTGCGTTATCCCGTTTGGTCGTGGCAATTCGCGCTCGGTCCCGGTCGCCGATGTGGTTACGCAGGTGCGCCGCCTGGCTTTGGCCGGCAGCCGCGAGGTGGTGCTGACCGGCGTAGACATTACCAGTTGGGGCGCGGACTTGCCCGGCGCGCCGGTGCTGGGTGATCTTGTGGCGCGCATCCTGTTATTGGTTCCGGAACTGCAACGCCTGCGGCTTTCCTCAATCGACGCGGCCGAGATTGATGAGACCTTGATGCGCTGCCTGGTGGAGGAGCCGCGGTTGATGCCTCACCTGCACCTCAGTCTTCAGGCAGGGGACGACATGATCCTCAAGCGCATGAAGCGTCGCCACCTGCGTGCCGACGCTCTGAAGCTTATTGCCGCCGTGCGGGCCGTGCGTCCGGATGTGGCCTTCGGAGCTGACCTGATCGCCGGTTTCCCGACCGAGAGCGAACAGGCGTTCGAGAACACCTTAGCCCTGGTTCGCGAGGGCGGGATTGCCTACGTGCACGCCTTCCCCTTCAGCCCACGTCCCAACACGCCTGCCGCCCGAATGCCCCAGGTTGCAGGTGCCATCGTAAAAGAGCGGGCCGCCCGCCTTCGCGCCGAGGGCGATTTGGCCCTGGCCCGTCATCTGACGTCGCGCGTGGGGACGCAAGCGGACGTGCTGGTTGAGAAGGCCGGTGTCGGCCGCGCCGGCGACTTCACCGAGGTGGTGGTTCCGGCCAGTTTGGCGTGCGGTGAAGTGGTGCGTCTGACCCTGACGGGATCAGACGGAAAGCGGGCCTTAGCAGCCTGACCCTCAGGGCTGACTGCCATTTCAGCGCCCCGTCATATCAGACAAGCGCATAGCGCGCCGATCCGGGACTTAAGGGGCCAGCGCACCGCAAGGTCTGGGTCCCGGCTCTGCGCTTCGCTGCGGCCGGGATGATGGCAGAAGGTTAAGCTGCAACCATCCCGTTTCGCAGCGCGGCGGCCTGCATGGCCTTTTTCAGCTTTTCGAAGGCCCGCACCTCGATCTGGCGCACCCGTTCGCGGCTGACGCCATATTCTGACGCCAGGGTTTCAAGTGTGGTCGGGTCGTCCTTCAGGCGCCGCTCGGTAATGATGTGGCGTTCACGGTCTGTCAGGTCACCCATGGCCGCCTGCAGCAGGGTCATGCGCTGACCCTTTTCTTCGCTCTCGGCGAAGGCGGTTTCCTGGCTGACGGCATTGTCGTCGGCCAGCCAATCCTGCCACTCGGCCTCGCCATCACCGCGCACGGGAGCGTTGAGCGAAGAGTCGGGCCCAGACAGGCGCCGGTTCATTGAAATCACTTCGCTGTCGAGCACACCCAGCTTGGTCGCAATCTCGGTCACCTGTTCGGGCCGCAGGTCGCCATCCTGGAAGGCGGAAATCTGGCTCTTGGCCTTGCGCAGGTTGAAGAACAGCTTCTT
>CAISYT010000167.1 GCA_903889785.1 uncultured Caulobacterales bacterium | reverse complement strand
TACTACTTCGGCAGCAAGGACGGCCTCTATCAGGCCGTGCTGCTGGAGTACTATGCCAAACTCCGCGGGGCCGAGGCGGAACTGCACCTGGAAGGCCATCCGCCGTTGCAGGCGATCCAACGTCTGATCGAGTTCACCTACGACTGGCACATTACCCATGCCGACGGTGTGCGGCTGGTTATGGTCGAAAATATCCACCGCGCCCGCCATTTGGCCGCCCTACCCAGTATCGAGCCAGTCAATTCCAAGGTGATCCAACTGGTTGAGAGCATGTTGGCGCGTGGGATGACGGAAGGGGTGATCCGCAAAGGCGTCAACGCCCTGGACTTCTACCTCTCTATCGCCGCCCTCTGCTATTTCAGCGTCTCCAACCGCTACACGATCAATGCGATCTTTGGCTACGATATGGGCGCATCCGAGAATTTCGCCGCACGCCAGGGTGCCATCGTCGAGATGTTGCTACGTTCGATCGCGCCTTAAGCCTATCAGGGGCGTCAAGACGATGTTGTGGCTCACAACAGCGCGACACTGATGAGACCATCAATGTCTTGGAAGCGGCCTATTTCGTCGGTGTGCAAGACCCCCGCGAGACATTAGCCGCCGCCGGAGCGTCAGGTCGACTTCAGCATCGCATTGGTCATCGGCAGGTTCCTGACCCGTTTGCCCGTGGCGGCGTAGATGGCGTTGCACAGCGCGGGGATCACTGATGGCAGAGCCGGTTCGCCAAGGCCGGTCGGCGGATTGTTGGTGATCAGAAAATGCACATCGACGGCGGTCGGGGCACGATTGATACGGATCAGCGGATATCGGTCGAAATTGGCCTGGGTCGCTCGCCCCTTGTCGAAGGTAATCGCGTAGGCCAGCTGGCCAAGGCCGTCGATCACCGCACCCTCTACCTGCGCAATCGCGCCGGTCGGGTTGATAATCTGAGAGCCGACATCGCCAACAACCCAGACCTTGCCGACCTTCCACACGCCTGTAGCCGGATCGACCCGCGTCTGCACGACATGGGCAAAATAGCCCAGGTGGCACCAATAGAAGGCCACGCCCATGCCGACACCCTTGGGCAGGGCTCCGCGCTTGGCCCAGCCGCTACGCTCACCCACCAGCTTCAGCACCGCACTCATGCGGCCATTGTCGAACGTTGCATTGGTCGCCGGCGCTGGACGGGCTGGG
Organism: uncultured Caulobacterales bacterium; assembly: GCA_903889785.1. Classification (GTDB taxonomy): domain Bacteria; phylum Pseudomonadota; class Alphaproteobacteria; order Caulobacterales; family Caulobacteraceae; genus Caulobacter. The sequence goes on along the minus strand of CAISYT010000167.1, from coordinate 11,789 downwards.
CCGAGCAGATCGAGCTTGAACTGCAACGGGTCCTTGCCAGCCTCGACCGCCAGTTCGTCGATGAAGGACTGAAACGCAAAACACAGGGCATTACTGCGCGGTGCCCGCATGGGCCCGGTCGGTGCGACCAGCGGCATGGTCGATTGCACATATTCGCAGTGCTGCACAAAGCCGGCCGGAAACTCCGTCGGCCCCAGAACGGCATTACTGACCAAGGTTTCGCCTTCGCCAAAGGTCACAAAGTGATCGCGGAACGCTACCACCTTGCCCGACGCATCGAGGCCGGCGCTGAAATTATGATAGCCGCCGGGGCGGTAAATATCGTGCTGCAGATCATCGCTGCGATTCCACAGCAACTTGACCGGTCGCCCGGCCTGTTTGGAGATGGCGACCGCCTCGACAAAATAGTCATTCGACAGACGCCGCCCGAAACCACCGCCAGCACGGATCATATGGATGGTCATGTCGTCGGGCTTGATGCCCAGCGTTTCGGCAGTCAGTTGTCGGCCCGGTTCAGGGTTCTGAGACGTGGTCCAGATCTCGACCTTGCCGTCCTTATAGCTGGCGGTGCAGCCCTGCGGCTCCAGGGTCGCGTGAGACAGGAAGGGGTAGCTGTAAGCCGCCTTCACCACCTTGGCTGCGCCGGCCAAGGCACTGCTCGGATCGCCAGACTTTAACAGTGAACTCTGCGGCGGCTTGGCCGCCAGATCCGCGGCGCGGGAATCATAGAGCGCGGTGCTGTGATCGGCGTACTTGCCCTCGTCCCAGACGATCTTGAGGTCGGCACGGGCACGGTTGGCGGTCCAGTAATCGGAAGCCAGGATGGCAACGCCATCGACCAGCCCTGTCGGGTTGTTACCGCCCTTGACCACGAAGGCGTCGATCACGCCGGGCAGGGCTTTGGCGGCGGTCAGGTCTGCGCTGACCAGCCGACCGCCATAGACCGCGCATTTCTCAAATACGGCGATCGCCATGCCTGGCACGACGACATCAACGCCGTAGAGCGGCTGGCCGGTGACGATCTTGGGACTATCGACGCCAGAATGCGATTTGCCGATGATCTTGTAGGCGGCAGCGTCTTTTAACTTCAGGCTGGCTGGATCGGGCGGCGGCAGTGACGCCGCATCGTTGGCCACTTGGCCGTAGGTCAGCTTACGGCCAGTCGGCGTATGGGTGATCACCCCGGCAGCCGTGGTGCATTCCGCGGGCGAGGTTTTCCAGCGTGCGGCTGCAGCCATCACCAGCATTTCGCGCGCCGCCGCGCCAACCTGGCGCATCGGGATCCAAAGCGTTGGCGTCGCCGTACTGCCGCCGGCGTACTGACGGCCATAGATTGCCTGGTTCGCCATCGCCTGTTCGATATGAATCTGGGTCCAGTCGACGTCCAGTTCCTCGGCGATCAGCATCGGCAGCATCGTCTTGATGCCCTGTCCGACCTCCGGGTTCTTGGCTATGACTGTGATCGAGCCATCGGGCCGAATGCTGACATAGGCACTGAGCTTGGCGGCCGTCTGGGCTGCCGCGCCCTGCACCATACCGATGCCCAGCATCAGCCCGCCGCCGGTGGCGACACTGGCTTTCAGAAAAGCGCGGCGAGAAGTCTGGAGTTCGGCGGTCATGTCATGCGCCATAATCAGATCTCCCGGCTGTCGGCGGTTGGCAGGCCGGCGGCCTGTTTGATCGCGGCGCGAATGCGGATGTAGGTGGCGCAGCGGCAGATATTCCCAGCCATGGCGGCGTCGATATCCGCGTCGGTCGGCTTGGGTTTAGCGGCCAACAGGCCCGCAGCGCTCATGATCTGGCCAGCTTGGCAGTAGCCGCATTGCACGACATCCAGGTCGAGCCAGGCTTTTTGGAGCTTTTCGCCAATCGGATTGGCTGCCATGGCCTCGATCGTGGTCACTGCCCGAGCACCAACCGCACTGACCTTGGTTACGCAGGAGCGGGTGGCCTTGCCATCGAGATGCACTGTACAGGCACCACAAAATCCGCCGCCACAGCCAAACTTCGGCCCCTTGATGTCGAGCACATCGCGCAATGCCCACAGGAGGGGCATGTCTCCGTCAACATCGACGGTGCGGTTCTTGCCGTTGACCTTGATCGTGAACGCCATGGTGCACTCCCCTTTGATCGGCATAGAATACTCTAGCAGAGCGTGTCCGCAAATAGAGCGAACACCGTTTACAGCCTGGACCGGTTAGGTCGATAGTCATCACGCGTTTTGTGGAGGAATCCGTGGTTCAACTGACCATCAACGGCAAGCTGCGTGACCTGGACATCGAGCCAAACGCGCCCCTGCTCTGGGTGCTGCGCGACGATTTAGGCCTAACCGGCACGAAATTCGGCTGCGGCATCGGGACCTGCGGTGCCTGTACGGTGCATATCGACGGCGTCGCCACCCGATCCTGCGTCACACCGATCGAGCGAGTGGCCGGGAAATCGGTAACGACCATTGAAGCGCTATCGGCGGATTCGACCCATGCGGTACAACAGGCCTGGATCGCTGAGGACGTCGTCCAGTGCGGCTATTGCCAGTCGGGACAGATCATGGCGGCCGTGGCCCTGCTTCGCGCCACGCCCAACCCAACCGACGCTGACATTAATGCCAAGATGAGCAACCTTTGCCGCTGCGGCACCTATCCCCGCATCCGCAAGGCGATCCATCGCGCCGCCGCCGCCCTGGCCGCAGCCGGCAAGAGGGCTTGAACTCATGACAAAACACGACTTGGCCCTCTCACGGCGCGCCTTGATCAGCGCCATGCTCTCGGCCGGCGGCGGCCTCGCTGTCGGCGTCTTCGTACCCAGCTTCGCCCAGGCAAAACAGCTTGGAGCCGTACTCTCAGGCGACGAGAGCCTGGCACCGCGAGAAATGAACGCCTTCATCGTCATCGATCCGGACAACACGGTCACCGTCCGCCTGCCCCATACCGAAATGGGCCAGGGCGCGGCCACGGCCCTGTCGATGATTGTCGCAGAAGAGCTTGAATGCGATTGGACGAAAGTGAAGTGCGAGCACGCCTCCGCCAACCGCAACCTGCGTGACAAGGGCGTCTACCGCAGCATGACGACTGTCGGCAGCCAGGGGGTGCGGACCTCCTATGCCTATCTGCAACAGGCCGGTGCCAGTGCGCGCGTGCGGCTGGTGCAAACCGCCGCTGAACAATGGCAAGTTCCCGTCGTTGAATGCGCCGCAGCCAACGGCGCTGTAACCCATCTCCCGAGCAAGCGATCGCTGACCTTCGGTGCCCTGGCGACCAAGGCTGCCGCCATCACCCTGGGTACCGAGCCAACCACAAAGACGCCCGACCAATTTCGCTTCATTGGTAAGCATACCGCTCGCCTCGATTCCGCGCCGAAGGTGAATGGCTCGGCTCAGTTCGGCATCGATACCCAGCTCCCGGGTATGGTCTATGCGGCAGTGGCCAATTGCCCCGTGTTCGGCGGCTTGCTAAAAGCGGTGGACGATAGCCCCGCCAAGGGCCAGCGCGGCGTGATCGCAGTGGTCAAACTCGAAAACGCCGTCGTCGTCGTGGCTGACCGCTACTGGCGTGCGCGCTCGGCCCTGGCGCTGCTCAAGCCGGAATGGGACGTGGGCGATCGGGCTGCGGTGGACACACCGATGCTCAAGAAAATGTATCTCGACGCCCTTGATGGACCGATGGTCACGGCGGAGAAGATCGGCGATCCAGCCGGCGCACTCGCGGCACCGGGCGCGAAACTTGTATCGGCCACCTATGAGGCGCCGATGCTTAGCCATGCGCCCATGGAGCCGATGAACGCCACGGTGCAGATTTCGGCAGACCGCGTCGATGTCTGGATCGGCAGTCAGTCACCGCCCGCAGCCCTGCGCCAGGCAGCCCAGGCGGCCGGCGTCGATCCCTCAAAGGTGTTCGTCCACAACTGCTATGTCGGCGGTGGCTTTGGCCGGCGCACCCAACATGAGGAGCTGATCCAGGCCGTGCAGGTGGCCAAGGTCGTGGGCAAGCCCGTCAAACTGATCTGGTCGCGGGAAGAAGACATACGCCAGGACCACTACCGGCCACAGGCGGCGGCACGCTTCAACGCGGTCATTGGTCCCGACGGCAAGACCACAGCGCTGGACATCAAAATCGCCGTGCCATCGATCTTCCGCTCGCTGAAGATCAACCCTGCGGCTAACGGGCTAGAGCCCATGGCCTTCGAAACCATGGGTTCAGCGGCCAGCCCCTACAATATCCCCAACAAGCAGATCGGGGTGATGCTCAAGAACACCCACGTGCCGGTCATGTTCTGGCGCGGGGTTGGCGGCTCGCAGAACTGCTTCCTGATGGAAAGCTTCGTCGACGAAATGGCCCATGCGGCCGGCGTCGATCCCTGGGAATTCCGGCGCTCTATGGTCACGCGTCCCGACATGATCGGGGTGCTGAATGTGATGAAAGAGAAGGGCAACTGGGGCAAACCCATGGGCCCTGGCCAAGGCCGAGGCATAGCGATCTGCGAAAGCTATAACAGCGTCACCGGCCAGGTTGCCGAAGTCACGGTAACGCCGGACGGCAAGCTCAAGGTCGACCGCGTGGTCTGCGTGGTCGACTGCTATCACGTGGTCAATCCCAACACCGTAGAACAGCAATGCCAGGGCGGAGCGATCATGGCCCTGACCGCCGCCCTGTACGGCGAGATCAACATCGACAAGGGCGCGACGGTTCAGAGCAACTTTAACACCTACCGCCTGCTTAGCATGGCCGAGACGCCGCAGATCGAAGTCTATCTGCCGGCCTCGGGCGGACCCAAGTGGGGCGGGATCGGCGAGCCCTCGGTGCCGCCCCTCGCACCGGCGGTTTGCAACGCCATTTTCGCCGCCACAGGAATACGGGTGCGCAGCTTGCCGTTGAAGAACGTCAATCTGAAAAAGGTCTAGGCGGCCCCGCTATCGACCAGATCGGCCCGGGTATCGACGTCGAACAACACGCCTCGGTCGCCTGTTTCGATAAGCGCCAAGTCGTCCCCCAGCCCGCTCAAAAGGGCACCAGCACCGCGGTCTCCCGTCAGGGCGAGAAGCTGCGGCAGAAGCCCTGCCGCGATCAGGACGGGATGACCACGCTGGCCGTCACACACGGGGGCGGCAGCCAGCGCGCCGCCCGCTAATGCCGCGATCAGCACGGCGGCCAGCGAAGCCGGCACACGCGGCATGTCACCCAAAAATACGAATACGCCATCCAGACCCTCCGGCAGGGCGGAAAGGCCCGCCTTCAGCGAATGGGCCATACCGAGGGCGTGATCCTCGGCAATAAGGGTCGACAGCCGCACATCGCTCGGAAGGACCGCGGCCACCTCTGGCGCGAACGTCCCTAGCACCGTCACGACCGGCCCCTCGCAGGACGCCAGCGCCGTCTGCGCCGCCCAGACAATGAGCGGCTGCCCGCGCCAGAGCGCCGTCAGCTTACCGCCGCCGAACCGTTGGCCGGCTCCAGCGGCCAGGACCACAGCGCCGATGGTCACAGTGCCTTGCCGAACCGCGCAGCGACCAGCTGTGCAACCACAGAAAGGGCGATCTCGAAAGGGGCCTTGCCGCCGAGGTCGATCCCGATCGGGGCCTTTAGGCGGGCCAGCGCTGCCGTGTTCAGGCCTAAGTCACGCAGCGCCTTCAGCCGGCCGTCCAGCCGGTTGCGCGCACCCAGCAGGCCGACATAGCCCGCCTCAGAAGGCAGGGCCGCCATCAGGGTTTCATGGTCGATTTCGTCGTCGTGGCTACAGGCGGCCACCGCAGTCCAGCGGTCCAGGCCCCAAGCCGCCAGCGCTTGCGCCGGCGCACGGCGGTCATAGCCAACCCCCATCAACGGCGGCGGCGTTAATGGCCCGCGGGGCCGCACCAGCAGGGTTTCGAACCCAGTCTGGACCGCCAGAGCACACAGGGCCAGGGCTATGGGGTCGCCGCCAACCACGATCAGCCGCGCCGTCGGCGCGTGCCGCACCGTGATCCCACCCTCAATGGCCTCTGGCGTTTCCTCAGCGCAGGCCCTGCGCAGGCCATCGCTAACCCATACGGCCGGACGGCGGCGGCGGCGCAGATCAAACAGGGCCAGGGCCGCCGGATCACCAGGCTGGATCGCCTCGACCAGTACCTCAAGCCGCGCCCCGCAAGCCAGCTGGATATCGGGCCAAGGCCCGCCCTCGCCATAGACCAGCCGCCGCGGCTGGCCGTCGGCAAGGCACGCCCGGGCGTGGCCAGCGACATCAGCCTCAATACAGCCCCCCGAGAGAAATCCTTCGACACCCAGGGCACCGACCACCATGTGAGTTCCGGGCGGCCGCGGGCCGGACGGCGTTACCGAAATAACGGTTGCCAGAGCCACGGGGCCAAGCTCCAGCATGGCTTCCAGCGCCGGACGCACATCGGCGGTAAGGCCGGATATCGGCCATTCCGGCCAAGCGGATTCAGGATCGGACGCGGAGCCGATATGGGTCACGGCCGCCGCACCTTCACATCTAGGCCTTGAGCGCGTTGCCTGGCCGGTCTTCTTCCAGCGCGCGCATGGCCGCCTGCACACCGCCAGCGCGGAACGGCACGCCCGCCATCGAGAGGCCCATCTCGACGCCACCCAGGGCACCAATCAGCATCAGGGGGTTGATGTCGCCCAGGTGACCAATACGGAAAGCCTTTCCGCCCAGCTTACCCAAGCCCATGCCGAGCGAGATATTGAAGTTGTCCAGGGCGATCTTGCGGAAGGCATCGGCATCGTGCCCCGGCGGCATCATGACCCCGGTCAGGATCGGTGAATAGTTCGGCTTGTCGAGGCAGACGATCTCCAGGCCCCAGGCCTCTACGGCCTTGCGAGTTGCAGCGGCCAGTTTCTGATGCCGGGCAAACAGGTTGTTGAGCCCCTCCTCGTGAATCATGGCAATGGCTTCGGCTAGGCCCCACAGCAGGTTGGTGGCGGGCGTCGACGGGAAGTAGCCGGCGGCATTGGGGGCCAGCATGTCTTCCCAGTCCCAATAGGAGCGCGGGGTCTTATTGGCCCGGGCGGCTGCAAAGGCCTTTTCTGAAACAGCGTTAAAGCCCAGGCCCGGGGGGAGCATAAACCCCTTCTGCGAGCCACTCACGGTGACATCGGCACCCCACTCGTCGTGCTTATACTCCGCCGAACCGAGCGAGGAGATGGCGTCGACGAGCAACAAGGCCGGGTGGTTGGCGCTGTCGATCGCCTTGCGAATATTGGGGATGTTGCTCAGGGCACCGGTGGAGGTCTCATTGTGGACCACCATCACAGCCTTGATCTTATGGCCCTTGTCCTCGACCAGCTTGGCCTCAATCTGAGCTGGGTCGCAACCGTGACGCCAGTCGCCCGGGATATAGTCCACCTCGAGCTGGAAACGATCGGCCATTTTCTTCCACAGCGCGGCGAAGTGGCCAGTTTCGACCATCAGCACCTTATCGCTGGCCGCCAGCACATTGACGATCGCCGCTTCCCAGGCACCGGTACCAGAGGACGGATAGATGATCACCGGCTGGGTGGTTTGAAAAATTGTCTTAATGCCCGCCAAGACCTCCTTACCCAGCACAGCAAAAGCGGGGCCGCGGTGATCGATCACCTGACGGTCCATAGCGCGCAGAACCCGGTCAGGAACGGGGCTCGGGCCGGGAATCTGGAGGAAGTGGGGACCTTGGTGCTGCATCGGTCGATTCCGTTTTATCTTTGCGGCTCAGTTGGCACCGATAAGGCGCCAATCGGCCATTTTCGCAACCCTTTCGGACAGGAAAGGGCCAGGACCGGCATAGGGTCCTGGCCGCCTGTCGTCCCTGCTAGCGCAGGGTCAGCTTCTGCACGCGGAAATTGCCGATCTCAGCCACAAAAAGCTGGCTTGGGTTGCGGCAGTCGATTTCGTTCACGGTCCCAAACTCGCCCGCAAGCTTGCCCGCACGGCCGAACTTGCCGATCACCTTGCCGTCCAGCTCAAGCTTGTAGATTTCTCCAGCGTTATCAATGTCATTCACGCGGTTGGAGTTCGAACTGTAGATGTAGGGGTGTGGGCCCGAGGTAATGCAGATTGCCATCGGATTGCCCACCCCGGTCAGTTGGGCCTTCACGTTGCCGTCGCTGTCGAACACCTGGATGCGGTTATTGCCGCGATCAGCAACATAGACGTTGCGGTTGGCGTCGACCTGGATGGAATGTACCTCGGCGAACTGTCCGGGTTCGGTTCCACGCGTTCCCCACGAGCGGATGAACACTCCATTCTTGTCGAACTTCACTACCCGCGCATTGATCAAACCATCAGCGACGTAGATGTTTCCAGCGCTGTCCCAGGCCACATCGGCGGGACGCTGGAACAGATCAGTCTGTTGGCCAGCCCCGTTGTTAGCCGCCGGTGCCGGCTCTGGAACGTTTATGCTCTCCGGCTTGCGGCCCAACTGCATCAGAAACTGGCCCTGCGGGTCGAACTTCATGATCATGTTGCTGTACTGGTCGACTACCCAGATGTTGTCCTGCGGATCAATGCGCACCTGCTGGCCGACGAGGAAACCGTATACGCCCTTGCCGATCTCGCCGACGTACTTACCGGCGGCGTTGAACTTGAACAGGCGCGTCCCACCATGGGCGAAGGCGCGAGCGCCGCCCATATCGGCGGTTGCCGTGCCGGTGCGGGTATGGACGAACACCTCGCCCTTGGAATTGGTGGCAACCCCCGCGACTTCGCCCAGATAGATATCAGCGGGAAGCTGCAGCGGCGTAGTCGCCGTCAGAGCGATGGCGGGAACAGAGTCCTGGGCCAGGACCGGGGCACCCGTGAGGACAGTCGCGGCAAACAGCAGCGGCAAAAAGCGTTTCATGACGGTCTCCTCAGTACGCGCGGGCGGGCTGCTGGGCGCCCAGGTTCAGTTGCTGCACCCGCCAGGATTCGATTTCCCCGACGACGATCTTGTTGGGATCGCGGCAGTCCATCATGTGCACGACCTGGAAGCCGCCGTGCTCTTTGCTGGGGTGGCCAAACTTGCCGATGATGCGGCCGTCCAACTCCATCTTGTAGATTTCACCGGTGATCGCCCAGGTTCCCGGCTGGTTGCCGTTCGGATTGGAATTCGAGGCAAAAAAGTATTGGTGGTCGCCCTGGGTCGAGATGCAGGCCGTCCAGCCAACACCGACGTTGGTGAACATGCCCTTAGGCTTCAGGTTGTTATCAAAGATGTCGTAGCGGCCGTTTGAACGGTCAGCGACATAGACATTGCCCTGGCGGTCCACTTGCAGCCCATGGGGCAGGTTGAATTCGCCCACGCCGCTGCCAGGCTTCTCGCTACCGACCTGGGTCACGTAGCGGCCGTTCTTGTCGTACTTAACCACGCGGTTGTTGCAGTAGCCGTCCGAGACGAAGATGTTGCCCTGCAGGTCCCAGCCCACGTCCGTCGGACGGCAGAAGGTGTATTTTCCGTCCGGCAGATTAGCACCGGTGCGGGTGGCCGCGAGGCCTGCCGCAGCGGACGGCCGGTGACCAAGCACCATGAGCAGTTTGCCCTCAGGACTGAACTTGGAGACAAGGTTGGTCCCCTCATCAACGGTCCAAATATTGTCCTGCGGATCGACGCGGACCGAATGGGCAAACAGGAAGCCGTAGTAATCCTTGCCGATCTCGCGAACGAATTTTCCGGTGGCGTCGAATTCCCACAGCCGGTTGCGGTCGCGGCGCATAAACACGAACACATGGCCCTTCGAATTCGTGGCCACCCCGACAGCCTCCCCGAAATTCTCGCCCGGTGGAGCCTTTAAGAAGCTCGGCGTTGAGGTGTAGACGATTTCCGGCACGCCTTGCGCCGTAGCCTTAGTTTGGGTCGACGCGGGGCCGGCTGCGGCCAGCACAGCGACAACCAGCGCGGATGTCAGGTATCGTTTCACGAGCCTCTCCCCAAAATGCCCGCCGCCATGGGAATCGCCCGACTATGGACCCCGGCGCGGCTGGACCTGCGCCATAAGGGCGCGAATTCTTCGTCTTTCGCAAGTCCCCGGACCATGGGAAATTCACGCGCACGGCTTAATATCGACGGGCGGGCCGCAACACGATAACCAGGACCAAGTTGGGAGATTTACATGGCGAGCGTGCTGTTGCCGGGCTTGGAGCGGCGGTTGAAAGCCGAGGTCCCGGGCGAAGTGATGTTCGACGCCTTCAGCCGCGGGCGCTATTCTACGGACGCGTCACACTATCAGGTCATGCCGGCTGGTGTCGTCACACCGACCACAACAGACGGTGCCGCGCGCGCCCTGGCCCTGGCGCACGAAGAGGGCCTGACGGTCACCGCGCGCGGGGGCGGCACCTCACAATGCGGCCAGACCGTCGGCCAAGGCCTGGTGATCGACGGCTCGCGCCATCTCAATAAAATTCTATCCATCGACCCCGGAAACCGTCGCGTTACCGTGCAGCCCGGCATTGTGCTGGATGACCTGAACCGCGAACTGAAGGCGCATGGCCTGTGGTTCCCGGTGGATGTCTCCACCTCCTCGCGGGCCACCATCGGTGGCATGACTGGCAACAACAGCTGTGGCGGCCGCTCGCTGCGCTATGGCCTGATGCGCGACAACGTCATGGCCATCGACGCTGTGCTGGCCGACGGTCGCGAAATGCACTTCGGCGAGGTCGACGCGGCCCTGACAGAGATGGCACCTGGCCCTAACCGCGACCTGGCCGCCCGTCTGCTGGCGATCGGCAGTCGAGAGGCCGACGAAGTCGCCGCCCGGTTCCCTAACGTTCATCGCCGGGTCGGCGGTTATAACCTCGACATGCTTGACCCCGCCCTGGCCCGCCCGAACCTGGCGCGGCTTCTGGTTGGGTCGGAAGGCACCCTGGCCTATTTCACGGCCATCGAGCTGAAGCTTTGGCCGGTGCTCGGTAAGCGCGCCGTCGGCGTCTGCCACTTCGGCTCGTTCCAGGCGGCGATGGATTCGGCGCAGCACTTGGTCAAGCTGAAACCCCTGGCCGTCGAACTGGTCGACGCCACCATGCTGGGCCTAGCGGCCGAGATTCCGATGTTCCACGCTACTCTGGCGGCCATGCTCCGGGGTGAGCCAGAGGCCATCCTGCTGGTCGAGTTCGACGAAGGCGAGGAGGAGAACCTGCGCCGCATGAAGGCGCTCGACGAGATGATGGGCGACCTTGGCTTCGACTTCAGCCATTCGGGTGCCAAGTGGGGCGGCATCGTCGAGGTTTTCGAACCGGGCCTGCAGAACGCCATTACCGAGCTGCGCAAGTCCGGTCTCAACATCATGATGTCGATGAAGGACCAGGCCAAGCCGATCTCCTTCGTTGAGGACTGCGCCGTACCGCTGGAGCACCTGGCCGAATATACTGACAAGTTGAACCAGTGCTTCGCCCGTCACGGCACCAAGGGCACGTTCTACGCCCACGCGTCGGAAGGCTGCCTGCATGTTCGACCGCTGCTGAACCTGCGGTTGGAAAAGGACGTCAAGGCGATGCGCGCCATTGCCGAGGAGGCGTTCTCGCTAGTGCGCGCCTTCAAGGGATCGCACTCTGGCGAACATGGCGACGGCCTGGTGCGCAGCGAGTTTCACGGGGAGATGTTCGGTCAGCGTCTGGTCAAGGCGTTTGAAGACGTGAAGGACAGTTTCGACCCAGCCGGCTTTCTCAATCCGGGCAAGATCGTGCGGGCACCGAAATTCGATAACCGCTCGCTGTTCAGGTATTTCCCCGAATACGAGGTGCCGGACTTCACACCCAAACTCGACTGGTCAGAGTACCCCGGCTCGATCGGCGGACTGCAGGGCGCGGTCGAACAGTGCAACAACAACGGAGCCTGCCGAAAGATC